>NZ_JBQOUX010000043.1:0-60784 GCF_052216785.1 Streptomyces sp. JW3
CCGCACCCCCGTCACCGCCGCCTCACCGGCCGGCCGGTGCGCTGACGGCCGGCGCGCTGACGGCCGGGGCCGGATCGGCCGGCCCGGCGGGCGCCGCCTCGCCGAAGCCGACCACCTGCCCCCACAGCCAGACGCCCGCCAGCAGACCGGCGATCGTCCATCCACTCATCCGTTTCGCACTCCGCGGCCTCGGATTGCGGCGGATGTGCGCGCGCACGGTGTGGAACCCGTCCGGTGCGTTCCCCATGTCTCCCCCACCCTGTCGTCGTCGGCCGCCTGGTGCGACCCGTCTCCAGGAACGGGTCTAACAGCGGGCACTGACAGCCGCCGGGGGTGCCGCCGCCCGGCGGGAGACGATCAGGACAGGGGCTCAGGCGGCCGGTCCGGGCCGCCGGGAAACGTGGGCGGGGTGATCGCAGGAGGGGTGTCGACCCAGTTCAGCTGGCCCTTCCCTGCCCTCTGCCCCGCCCACCGCGCCCCCGCGTCACCCGCACGAAGGGGACGGTTCACGGCAAAGCCTGCCTTGCGGGGAATGGCCGGATACCGCGGGCGCGTTCGACGGGCGGCGGGAGCGGGCGGACGGCGCCTGCGCCGGGGCGGACGGCCGGCGGTCCACGCGGGGCGCGGCGGGCGACAGCCGGTAGGACCCGGCCAGCTCCCGCACCTCCGCCGAGCGGATCACGCCGTCCGCCCGCAGGTGCTTGTCGACCAGGGCCAGGATGCTTTCGGCGAGGTGCGCCCGGAGCGCCTCGGACCGGCCCGGCTTCAGACCCACCTCCACATGCACGAAACCATCGCCCGCGTCCGCCCCGGCACCGACGTACGTCTCGGCCGGACGCACGAGCGTCTTGCACACGCCCGTCGATCCGCTCTCCTTCAGGACGAGCGGGTGCAGTTCCCTGACCAGGGCCGCTCGGTCGAAAGCGGCGGCCAGGTGGGCGGAGTAGTCGATGGTGAGGTGGGGCATGGAGGACCTTTCACACAGCCTGGTTTCGTCAGGCAACCATTTTCTCGCGCGGCGGGACCGCCCGGCCCCACCGGCCACGTCATTCACCTCACGTCAACGGCGCGCCGGACTGTCACCCGTACGAGATCGGGCGTGGTAGGCACTGGCCGGGCGTGTCGCCGGAGTGCCTCCCAGGGGGTGACGCGGCGCGGCGGGTGCCCGGGGGCCCGCCGACCGGCCACGCTGCGGTGACCGGCCGATTCCAGAACGTAACGTGGCTGCGGCAGACTGCTCTGCCGCACGGCGCGGAGATCATCGCGGTGCGGCGACGCGCGAGGGAAGGGGACGAGGATGGAGATGGAGGCCCACGCGACGAGCGGGCCGGGTGAGCGGGTGCTGGGGCGGTCCTGGATGGTGCGCCTCGATCCGGCCGGCCGGGGCAGCACGGCGGTGCGGTTCACGTGCACCCGCCCGGCGTGTCCGGCCCAGCGCCTGCCCTCCGCCGCCGCCGGCCGGTCCTTCGCCGTCGCCCACCTCACCGCGCATCTGCGGGCCGCGGCGGGCCCCCGGGGCGAGGCGTACTGCGCGTGCCGGGCCGACGGCTGCCATGGGCACGGCGACGCCGCGGCCGTCGGCCGGCCGTCCGGCGCCCCGGCCTGGCGGTGCGGTGGCGGGGTGGTGTTCGCGGTCCTCACGGACCGGGCGGGACGCTGGTAGCAGGCGCTCGAGTGCTGTGCGCGCTGCGCGGCCGCGCAGCCCGCCGCGCAGGTCGTGGCCACCGCGCCGGCCTCGGCCGGACCGGCCGAGGCCCGGACCGGCCGGACCGCGGTGGGCCCGCGGTTCTCCCACGCGCCCGCGGCCGGGGCCCAGTCCGGCGTACCGGCCGGCGTACCGGGCGCCGGTACGCCGGGTGCCGGGCTGCCCGCCCCGCGTCCGGCCGGCGGCCGGCCGCACGGCAAGCCGGGGAAGATCGCGCAGCGCATCGTGCCGTACCACCTGCGGCCGACCAGTCTGCGCGACGAACTCATCGATCTGGGCAACCAGTTCCGCGCCTACCAGAAACGCGCCGAGCCCGACCTGACCCTCCTCGCCGACCTGCACACCCGCAAGGCGCGCGCCTTCCACGAGTGGGCCGACATCGTCGGCGACGTCCAGTTGCGCGCGGACGCGCAGCGGGCCGAGCAGGCCGCGGCCACCGCCCGGCGCCAGCACCAGCAGCGCACCGGGCACACCGGTGACGGCGTGGAACCCGCCGTGCCGCGGGTGCTGACCGGACCGCAACTGTGGGAACACGCCCGTACCGTGCTCGCCCACGCCCGGGACCACGCGCCGCTGCCCGGCCCGGAGGCCCGGCTGCTCACCCTGCTGCTCGTCCTGCGGGCCGCCCGCACCGGCACCGGCAACCTGACCGGGCAGGACCTGACCGCGCTGCCGCTCGGCGATCCCGAACAGCTCATCGGCCGGCTGACCGAGAGCGGCTGGCTGCGGATTCCCGGTGCGCCCGCCGACGTGCTCGCCTCCCGCCCCGAGAACCCCACGCCCATCACCGTGCCGTCCCTGGAGCCCGGTCCGGACGGCAGCCGTCCGCTCCCGTTCGGGAAGAACACCCGGGCCAAGGTCAGCGGTTGGACGCAGCGCGTCGTCACCGAGCGGAAGCTGCGCAAGTCGAAGGCGAGCGCCGGTGCCCGGCTGCTGGCCCTCGCCCTGGCCACCCGCACCGCCCTGGACGGGCAGGCGCTCGGGCTCGACGGGCAGGGGGTGGACGTGGTCCCGCTCGCCGCCCTGTGCGCCGGTGATCCCGGGGCGCTGCCGCCCCTGGTCGACGAGTTGACGGCCGCGGGCTGGCTGACCGACGCGGAGATCACCGAGGACCGCCTCACCGGCCGGCTGCCCGAACGGGTGTGGCCGCTCAGCTGTCCCCTGCCCTTGCCCTGATCCGGACCGGAGGTTCCTGACCATCATGTCCACTCGGAGACTCGAACTCACCCGGCCGCCGGCCGCCTCCGCTTCCATGATCATCCGCAGGCCCCCGGCGGAGGTGTACGAGGCCTTCGCCGATCCGTCCGTCACGACGCGGTTCTGGTACAGCGCGAGCAGCGGACGGATGGTCCCGGGGGCGGAACTGCGCTGGGAGTGGGCGGTCTACGGCGCCTGTGTCCAGGTCCGGGTGGAGGCGGTGGAGGAAGGCCGGCTGATCCGGTTCGCCTGGGGCAACTACGAACAGCCGACCGTGGTCGAGATGGTGTTCGCCGCGCACCCGGCGAACGCCACGTTCGTGACGGTCACCGAGACCGGCTTCCAGGGGTCCGGGGACGACGCGGTCGGCTGGGTCAACGACACCGTGGGCGGCTTCACCACCGTGCTGTGCGCGCTGAAGGCCCTCCTGGAGCACGGCATCGAACTCGGCGCGGTCGCCGACCACCATCCGGCCTGACGGGCGGCTTTCCGCGCCCGCCGGTTGAATTCGGTTGCGGCGGGGCCGGTGGGACCGGTGAGGTACCGCCATGGACGGTGGCTCGGAGCGGGCACGACGACCGGCTCCCTGGCGCGGGGCGGCCGTACTCACGGCGCTGCTGCTGGCCGCCTTCACGTTCAACACCGCCGAGAGCCTGCCGATCGGCCTGCTGGACGTCATCGCGGAGAGCCTGCGGGTGCCCCAGGCGGCGGTCGGGCTGCTGGTCACCGGCTACGGCCTGGCGGTGGCCGCCGGGTCCGTGCCGCTCGCCCACGCGGTACGGGCCGTGCCCCGCCGCCATGTGCTGGCCGGGCTGCCGGCCGCGCTGGTCGTCTCCGCGCTGATCGCGGCGGCGGCGCGGTCCTACTGGCCGCTGCTCGGGGCGCGGCTGCTGACCGCCCTCGCCCAGGCGCTGTTCTGGGCCGTGGCCGGTCCGGTCGCGGTGGGCCTGTGCGCGGCCGAGGCGCGGGGACGGGTGATGGGCGCGCTGTCCGTCGCCGGTTCGCTCGCTCTCGTCCTCGGTGTCCCCGCCGGAACCTGGCTCGGCCGGGCGATCGGCTGGCGGCTGCCCGTCGCCCTGCTGGCGGTCCTGGGGCTGGTCTCGCTGGTGACGGTCGCCGTCGCGCTGCCGGCCTCGCGGCCGGAGGCGGAGCCCGCCGCCTACGGGGCCGCGCCCGATGTCCGCCGGTTCAGGACCGTAGTGGCGGCCGGAGCGCTGTCCGCCACCGGGGCGTTCGCGGGCTACACCTGCCTCGTGACGTTCCTGGGCGAGGTGAGCGGGTTCTCGCCGGGCACGGTCGGCGTCCTCCCGGTGGCGTTCGGCGGGGCGTGTCTGGCCGGGGCCGGTGTCACCGGGGCGCTGCTGGACCGGTTCGCGCGGGGTGTGCCGGTCGCCGCCGTGGCCACGCAGGCGGTGGGCCTGCTCGGGCTGTCCGCGGCCGGCGCCGAACCGGTGGCCGCGGTGGTGTTCCTGGTGCTGCTGGGCGGGGCGCTCGGGGCCGGTGTTCACGGCCACCCAGCACGCGGTGCTGCGGTGCGCGCCGGGCCGCACCGATCTGGCGCTCGCGGTGAACTCCGGTGGCTACCACGCGGGTATCGCGGCGGGCGCCGCGCTCGGGGCCTTGATGCTGCCACTCGCCGGCGTGCGGGGCGCGTTCCTCCTCGGCGGACTGCTGACCGCCGTCGCCTGCGCGGTGCTGTGCGGCGGCGAGTCGACGCTCCGTCGCCCGGCGGTCCGCCACGAGTACGGTCGTCGGACCCGTCGTCGGTCGCGTCGCCGGTGCGGAGTCGAAGAGACCGGTACGGAGTCGATGAGAGGCGGGATGCCGCGTGAGGGAGAAGTCGGACGGGGTGGCCGAGGCGATCGCGGGTGAGCTGCGGTTGCTGACGCCCCGGGTCAGGGCGTCGCGGGAACTGGCCGGGCGGCTTCTGGACCCCGAGTTCGTCGAGGTGGGCGCCTCCGGCCGCCGGTGGGACCGGGAGACGATGCTCGCCGAACTGCCGGACAAGCCGGGCGCCTCGGACGAGGGGCCGCGCTATCAGCCGGTCGGCATGCGGGGGACCGTACTGGCACCCGGCGTGGTGCATGTGACGTACGAGGCCGTCCTCGGCGGGCGGCGGAGCCGGCACAGTTCGATCTGGCGGCGGCCGGCCGAGGGTGCCGGGTGGCGGATGTACTACCACCAGGGCACCGTCGTTCCGGCCGGGACCGGGTAGGAGCGGGTGCGGTGACGGTGACGCGGTCGGCCGGGCAGGTCTCGCCGCGTCACCGTGCCGCTCGGCCGGAGGACCGGTTGTCGCGGCTCAGGCGCTGACCTCGTGGCGGTCCCGACCCAGCGGTTCCACGGCCTGCGGCATCCGTGCGGCGGGGCGCCGGCGCGGCAGCGGCGGCAGACAGGTGACGATCATCCCGGCGAGGATCAGGGCGCAGCCCGCCCAGGCCGACCCGGTGAGCCGCTCGTCCAGCAGGAACACGCCGATCAGGGCCGCGGCGAGCGGCTCGGCGAGGCTGAGGGTGCTGGCCGTGGTCGCCCGTACCCGGCTGAGCCCGGCGGTGAACAGCCAGTACGCGACGGCGGTGGTGGCCACCCCCAGCCAGCCGATCAGGGCGAGGGTACCGCCGTCCCGCACCGGGGCCAGGTCCCCGAGCATCCAGGGCAGCAGCGGCACCGAACCCACCAGCAGGGTGAGCGCGGAGAGGGTGGGCAGGTGGGCGGCGGGGTGCGCGTCGGCGGTCCGCTTGGCGAAGACGGTGTACAGGCCGTAGCAGGAGCCGGCGGCCACCGCCAGGAGCAGGCCGAACGGGTCCACCCGGGTGTTTCCCGGGGCCAGCAGCAGCGCGCAGCCGGCGACGGCCGCGACGGTGCCGGCCAGCCAGGCGGCGCTCATCCGTTCGCCGGTGAGCCAGCGGGCGCACACCCCGGTCGCGGCGGGGGCGATGCCCAGGGCGACCACCGTGGCCAGCGCCGCCCCGGCCCGCGCCACCGAGGAGAGGAACGCCACTTGGTAGAGGCCGGTGGAGAAGGCGCAGATCAGCAGCGGCCGGACCATGCTGCGGGTGGCGAAGGCCCGTAGCCTGCGCGGGCGGACGGTGCAGACCGCGAGGACCAGGCCGCCCGCGACCAGCCGCCAGCCGCCCAGGGCCGCCGGGGTCATCGGGCTGGACGCCAGGACCTGGGCGGGTCCGACGGTGCCCCACAGCACCGCCGCCGCCAGTACCAGCCCCACGCCGGGGTTCGCACCGCTCTTTCGTACATCCATGAGCGGTGAGGCTAATCAGGGATGCGGGGCTGATGGGGGCCTGCCGTACTTCATTCGGCATACAGTGGATTTCATGGAACTTGATGCGCTGGACCGGGCTCTGCTGCGGGAGTTGCAGAACGATGCACGGCAGACCAATCGCGAGCTGGCGGCCAGGACCGGGGTCTCGCCGTCGACCTCGCTGGAGCGGGTGCGGCTGCTGCGCGAGCGCGGGGTGCTCACCGGCTTCCACGCGGCGCTGGACCTCGACGCGGCCGGCCGGCCCGTCCAGGCACTGATCTCGGTGCGCATCCGGCCGCCGGCCCGGCCCGTCATCGAGGGGTTCCGGGAGTGGGCGGCGCGGCTGCCCGAGGTGATCGGTCTGTTCGTCACCTCGGGCAGCCACGACTTCCTGATCCACGTGGCGGTCCCGGACGTGGACAGCGTGTACGCCTTCGTGATCGACCGGCTCACCGAGCGCCGGGAGGTCGCCGACGTGCAGACCACGATGGTCTACGAGCACGTCCGCTCCCGCTGCATCGAACCGGCCGTCCCGGACCGGCCCCGCTCCTCGCGCCCGGCTCGCTGAGCCGGCGGGCGGCCGCCGCCGTGGCTCCGCCCCCGTGGCTCCGTCTCCGTGGTTCGTCTCCGTGGCTCCGTCTCCGGCGACCGCCCCGGTGTCAGCCGGCCGTGGAGCGCAGCGGCAGGTCCAGCCGGCCCGCGAGTTCGTCGACGGTGGTGCCGAAGGTCTCCCGCACCGAGACGCCCTGCGGCGTGATGTCGAAGACCGCGAGGTCGGTGTAGACCCGGTCGACGCAGGCCAGCCCGGTGAGCGGGTAGGTGCACTCGGGGACCAGCTTGGGCGCGCCGGTCTTGGTGAACAGCGTCATCATGACGAAGACCTTCTTCGCCCCGATCGCCAGGTCCATCGCCCCGCCGACGGCGGGTATGGCGTCCGGCGCGCCGGTGTGCCAGTTGGCGAGGTCACCGGCGGCCGAGACCTGGAAGGCGCCCAGGACGCAGATGTCCAGGTGGCCGCCGCGCATCATGGCGAAGGAGTCGGCGTGGTGGAAGTACGCCGCGCCGGGCAGCTCGGTCACCGGGACCTTGCCGGCGTTGGTGAGATCGGGGTCGATCTCGTCGCCCTTGGCGGCGGGCCCCATGTTGAGCATGCCGTTCTCGGTGTGCAGCACGACACCGGAGTCGGCCGGCAGATGGTCGGCGACCAGGGTCGGCTGGCCGATGCCCAGGTTGACGAAGGCGCCGTGCGGGATGTCGCGGGCCACGAGGGCGGCCATGTCGTGCTTGCCGAGCGGGCCGCGCCCGGTGCCGGTGACGAGGGAGTCGGTGCTCATGCGGTTGCCTCCTGCACCACGCGGTCGACGTAGATGCCCGGGGTGATCACGGTCTCGGGGTCGATGGTGCCGGTGTCGACGATCTCCCGGACCTGGGCGATCACGGTGGTCGCGGCGGTGGCCATGACCGGGCCGAAGTTGCGGGCGGTCTTGCGGTAGACGAGGTTGCCCATGCGGTCGGCCCGATGGGCGCCGATCAGCGCCACGTCGCCCTTGATCGGGTACTCCAGGACATGGCTGCGCCCGTCGATGACGCGGGTCTCCTTGCCCTCGGCCAGCAGGGTGCCGGCGCCGGTGGGGCAGTAGAAGGCGCCGATGCCGGCCCCGGCGGCCCGCATCCGCTCGGCGAGATTGCCCTGCGGGACGACCTCCAGCTCGATCCGCCCGGCCCGGTACAGCTCGTCGAAGACGTAGCTGTCGGTCTGCCGGGGAAAGGAGCAGACGACCTTGCGGACCCGGCCCTTCGCCAGCAGCGCGGCGAGTCCGGTGTCACCGTTGCCGGCGTTGTTGGACACGACGGTGAGGCCGGTGGCGCCCTGCCGGATGAGGGCGTCGATCAGCTCGACCGGCATGCCGGCCATCCCGAAGCCGCCGACCAGCACCGTGGAGCCGTCCTCGATCCCGGCGACCGCCTCGTCGGCGTCGGCGCACAGGCGTGTGCTCATCGGGCCGCCTCCGTGTCGTTCGCGGTGTCGTTCGCGGTGTTGTTCGCCGTGTCGTTCCCCGTCCCGTACCCGGTGACGTTCTCCAGGACGACGGCGAGGGCCTGGCCCACGCCGATGCAGATCGCGGCGAGGCCCCAGCGCTCGCCGGACTCCTTGAGCCGGTGGGCGAGGGTGCCCAGGATGCGGCCGCCGGAGGCGCCCAGCGGGTGGCCGAGCGCGATGGCGCCGCCCTTGGTGTTGACGACGGCCGGGTCGATCCCCCAGGCGTCCACGCAGGCCAGCGACTGCACCGCGAACGCCTCGTTCAGCTCGACCGCGGACACGTCGGACCAGGTGATGCCCGCCCGCTTCAGGGCCCGGTTCGCCGCCTCGACCGGCGCGAAGCCGAAGTCCTGCGGGTCCAGCGCGAACACGCCGCGCCCGGCCACCCGGGCCAGCGGGGCGGTGCCGATGCGGTCCGCGGCGGCGCCCGAGCCGAGCAGCACCGCCGAGGCACCGTCGCTCAGCGGCGAGGCGTTGCCGGCCGTGATCACCCCGTCGGGGCGGAAGGCCGGCTTCAGCCCGGCGAGCTTCTCGGGCGTGGAGCCGGGGCGGATGCCCTCGTCCCGGGCCAGGGTGCTGCCCTTGGCGTCCGTCTCGACCGGGACCACCAGGTCGTCGTAGAAGCCGTCCGTCCAGGCGGCGTCGGCGAGCCGGTGGGAGCGGGCGGCGAACTCGTCCTGCCGCTCGCGGGAGACGGTGAACCGCTCGGCGAGCTGCTCGTTGGCCTCGCCGAGGGAGACCGTCCACTCCTTCGGCATGCCCGGGTTGACCAGCCGCCAGCCGAGCGTGGTGGAGACGGCGGTGACGTCCCCGGCGGGGAAGGCGCGGGACGGCTTGGGCAGCACCCAGGGGGCCCGGCTCATCGACTCCACACCGCCGGTGAGCACGATGTCGGCGTCCCCGGTCTCGATGGCGCGGGAGCCGATGATCGCCGCGTCCAGCGAGGACCCGCACAGCCGGTTGACGGTGGTGGCCGGGACCGAGGTGGGCAGCCCGGCCAGCAGCACGGCCATCCGGCCGACGTTGCGGTTGTCCTCGCCGGCCCCGTTGGCGTTGCCCCACACCACGTCGCCGATCGCGGCCGGGTCGAGCTCCGGCGCCTTGGCCAGGACGCTCCGCACGGCGAGCGCCGCGAGGTCGTCGGGCCGGACACCGGCGAGCGCGCCGGAGAACCGTCCGAAGGGTGTTCTTGCCGCTGCGTACAGGTAACTGTCGGTCACCCCCTCACCGTAGGCTCGCGACCTTCATCACGTCCAAGACCTAATACGGATCGATTAATAAGGTGGCGGTATAAACCCTTGTAGGCTGTGGCCATGGAACTGCGTCAGGTCCGCTCCTTCCTCGTACTCGCCGAGGAGTGCCACTTCGGGCGCGCGGCGGCCCGTCTCCATGTCGCCCAGCCCGCCCTGTCCCAGCAGATCAAGCAGTTGGAGCACGAGCTGGGCACGGCGCTGTTCCACCGCTCCACCCGGCACGTCGAACTCACCGAGGCCGGCCGGCATCTGACGGGGTACGCCCGCACCCTGGTCGCCGAGGCCGAGCGGGCCCGCGTGCACATGGCGGAACTGGCCAGCGGCCACACCGGCCGGGTCTCCGTCGGCTTCATCGGCACCGCCACCTACGACGTGCTGCCGAGGATCGCCCGTACCGTACGGTCGCGGCTGCCGCACATCACGCTGGACCTGCGCGGCGAACTGCTCACCCCGCAGCTCGTCGAGGGCCTGCTCACCGGCGCCTACGACCTCGCCGTGTCGCGGGCCGGCGCGGCCGGCACCGAGGGGGTGAGTATCACGCCGCTGCGCGCCGAACCCCTGGTCGCCGTGGTCCCGGCCCACCATCCGCTGGCGGCCGACCGGGAGCTCCCGCTGTCCGCGCTGGCCGGCGAGCCCTTCGTCATCCATCCCGCGCAGCCGCGCTCCGCCATGTACGACCGGGTGCTGGCCGCCTGCGACCGGGCCGGATTCCAGCCCGCGTCGCTCGTCGAGGTCGGTGAGACCGCGACCCTCGTCGTCCTGGTGGCCGCCGGGCACGGGGTGGCGCTGGTGCCGCGGTCGGTGCAGAGCCTGCGGCTCGACGGGGTGACGTACGTGCCGCTCGCCGAGACGGAGACCATCGATCTGGTGCTGGCCCGCCGCGCGCACCGCAACTCGCCGGCGACCGAGCAGGTCGCCGCGGTCATCGAGGAGTGCGTGCGCGGCTGAAGTGTCACGGTCAAGATGACATCCGCGCGTCGGCACCGGTTCATCACGGCGTCACCGATGACTCCTACGGTTCCCCTGCCCTTGATCAACTCCGAGGGCGCCGACCCTGAAGGAGCCTCTGTGCGCATCGCCGGATCCGCCGCCCGCACCTCCGCCGCCACCGCACTCGCCGCTGCCGCCCTGCTCGCCCAGACCGCGTCGCCCGCTCAGGCCGCCGTCGACTTCGACGTGACGGCCACCGTGGAGACGGCCCCCGTCTCGCACAGCGGCGACGCCGCCGACGATCCCGCCATCTGGGTCAACCCGAGCGACCCCGCCAAGTCGGCGGTCATCGGCACCGACAAGAAGGGCGCGCTGGAGGTGTACGACCTGGCCGGCACCCGCCTCCAGCGGGTCAGCGGCGACTACGGCAACAACGTCGACCTGCGCGGCAACATCGTGATCTCCGCCGACGACGAGGCCGAGGACGGCGACGGCGCCATGCACGTCTACCGCATCGACGCCGCCACCCGGCAGCTCACCCACCTCGCCGACATCCCCACCGAGGTCACCGCGCACGGCATCTGCATGTACCAGTCGCCGGCCACCGGCAAGCTCTACGCCTACCCGAACTCCACCTCCGGCCGGGTGGAGCAGTGGGAGATGGCGGTCAGCGGCAGCACCGTGACCGCGACGTCGGTGCGGCTGTTCGACGCGGGCTCGGCCGTCGAGGGCTGCTACGCCGACGAGCGCACCGGCAAGCTGTACCTCGGCGAGGAGGACGTCGGCGTGTGGGCGTACGGCGCCGAGCCGACCGCGGGCACCACCCGCACCTCGCTGGACTCGGCCGGCTCCGGCGGTCACCTCACCGCCGACGTCGAGGGCATCACCGCGGCCGGCGACCGGCTGTTCGTCTCCTCGCAGGGCAGCGACGACTACACCGCCTACGACCGTTCCTCCGGCGCCTACCTCGGCCGGTTCGCCGTGGTGAGCGGCACGGCGGCCGACGACTGCGAGGACACCGACGGCATCGACGCCACCGCGTCCGCGCTGGGCAGCGCCTTCCCGCAGGGCATGTTCGTCTGCCAGGACGGCTCCAACTCGACGCCCGGCAGCAGCGGCGACCAGAACTTCAAGTTCGTGCCGCTCCAGCGGATCACCGCCTCGCTCTGACCCACGGCGGCCCCCGTATCCGGCCCGCTTCTCCCGAGGTCAGAGCGCAGATTGTCATGGACGGGACCCTGCGGTGCGGCGTATGGTGCGGCGGCCGTGCGATCTTCCGCAGGGCCCGTTCCCGTTGGTCACCCGTGGGGGGTCTCCTCGTCATGTCCGAATCCAGAGCGCCGCGTCCGCTGCCGCCGTTGCCCACGTCACCGCCGGTGCCCGCGCGGGGCTTCCTCGTCGCCGTGCTCACCGGGCTGGCGCTCTCCGCACTGGCCGATCTGTTCAGCCTGTTCGCCGGGTTCCGGTACCGGGCGGTCGTGGACGGGGACGCCGGGTTCCTGACCGCCTCCGAGGAGGAACTGGACGCCGCCGCCTCCCTGTACGACACGGCCGCGCGCTGCCAGATGGTCGTGCTGGTGCCCTGCGCGATCGTCTTCGTCGTCTGGTTCTTCCGGATGCGCCGCGCCACCGGAGCGCTCGCCCCGGACCGGTTCCGCAGCGGTCCCGGCTGGGCCATCGGCGCCTGGCTGATCCCGCTGGCGAACCTGTGGCTGCCGTACCGGGTCGCCTTCGACATGTGGGGCGCCGCCACGGTGCTGCCGTCCGACGGCGGGCTGCCCCGGACCCGGCTGTGGCCGCTCAACCTGTGGTGGGGCCTGTTCGTCGCGGGCATCCTGTTCAGCCGGATCGCCGGGAGCGAGGTCGACGACGCCGGGACCCTGGCCGAGGTGCGGGACGGGGTGGCGCGCTACATGGTGTCGGACGCCCTGCACCTCCTGGCGGCGGCCACCGCCGCGTACTTCGCCGTCCAGCTCACCGCCATGCAGCGGTACAAGGCGGTCTACGGTCCGTACGGCGCGCCGCCGGCCCAGGAAGCACCGGCCCCGTCCTCCTGATCCCGGCCCTCCCGATCCCAGCTCTCCTGATCCCGGCCCTCCCTCATCCCGCCGGGCAGCTTCCGACCCGGGCGCTCACACCGTCCGTACCACCTCCGCCGGTGCCGTCCGCAGGGTGCGCCGGGTGGGCAGTTCGACCGTGAGGAAGGACGTCAGCGCAACCGTCGCCGCGGCCGCCGGCAGCAGCCAGGCCGGGCCGGCCGGCCAGGGGCGGCCCAGGAAGCCCTGACCGAGGAGGGCCAGCGGCAGCGCGGAGAGGGCGAGGCCCGCGGCGAGGGCGGCGACGGTCGTCAGCGCGGACTCGCGGCGGGTCATCGCCAGGATCTGCCGGGGGGTGGTGCCGACCAGGCGGAGCGCGGCGATCTCGGTGCGGCGCTGGGCGGTGGCGGCGACGAGCTTGTTGGCGATGCTGAGCAGCAGGTAGCCGAGGAGGACGACGATGACGGCGAGGTTGATCCACACCTCCGGGGGCGTGTCCTGGCCGGCCGTGGCGGCCGCGTCCGTGCCGGTCAGCGCGAGGCCGGGACGGGCGGCGGCGAACCCGGCCAGCCGCTCGCCGGCGGCGGCCGTGCCGTCGGTGCGGACCAGGGCGCCGCGCGTCGCCGGGTCGGCCGTGGTGTGACCGGCGGCCAGGTCCCGGGACAGGACGACGGGGCCGAAGCCGAGCCCGCGCGCGTACACGGCGACGACCTCGGCGCTGACCTGTGCCCCGTCGCCCAGCACCAGCCGTATCCGCTCCCCCGGCTCCGCGCCGCGCTGTCCGGCGGTCTCGGCGCTGACCGCGACGGTGGCCCCGGTGAGCCGGTCCAGCGAGCCGCGCTCGGTCCCCAGGTCGAGGACGCCGGCCGCCCGGTCGGTGAGGATCATGGCCGACGCGGCCTCGGTCTCCGGCTCACCGAACTGCTCGTAGGACCACACCACC
Source organism: Streptomyces sp. JW3 (assembly GCF_052216785.1). NCBI lineage: Bacteria > Bacillati > Actinomycetota > Actinomycetes > Kitasatosporales > Streptomycetaceae > Streptomyces > Streptomyces sp. JW3. The sequence goes on from NZ_JBQOUX010000043.1 coordinate 13,365, forward strand.
GTGGTCGCGGCGACCGGTTCGGCGGCCCGGACCCCCGGCACCTCGCGGACCGCTGCCAGGGTGTCCGCCGGCAGGCCGCCCAGCGCGGGTGCGGTCAGGCGGTACTGGGCCAGGGTGCCGGTGCGGGTGTCGGCGGCGGTGGCGGCCAGGACGGTGGTCTGGGCGAGGGTGTAGGTCAGGACGAACACGACGCCCATCGCCAGCGGGCTGATCACTCCGGACAGCCGCAGCGCGTGGGCCCGTACGTGGGACAGCGCCAGCCAGGTCGGGGCCGTCGCGCCGGGCCGCAGCCGCCGCAGCGCCGTCCGCCCGGCCGCCCGGACCAGGGCTGGGCCGGCCAGCGCCAGGCCGATCGCGGCGACGATGCCGGCCAGTGAGGTGGCCGAGGCGCCGAGCAGGGTGCGGGAGTACAGCGGGGCGGCGGCGAGCACGCTCGCGCCGAGGATCAGCAGCAGGCCGGCCCGGGTGCGCGGCCGGGACGGCGCCCGGGGTTCGGTGCGGGACTCGGCGACCGCCTCGGTGGCCGGCATCCGGGAGGTGCGCCAGGCCGCGCAGCGCGCCGAGAGCTGCACCGCGCCGGCGGTGAGCAGCAGGGTGGCGAGGGCCGGGAACGGGCTCAGCGTCAACGGCAGCCCGGCGGGCAGCACTTCGCGGTCGACGAGGACGTCGCGGAACGCGTCGGCCAGCAGGTAGCCGAGGGCCACGCCCGGTACCAGGGCGACCGCGGCGACGAGGGTCGACTGGGCGGCGGCCAGGCGCCGGATCTGCCGCGGTGTCGCGCCCACGGCCCGCATCAGCGCCAGGTCGCGGCGCTGTCCGGCGACGGCGAGGCCGAGCGCGCCCGCCGTGACGAATCCGGTGATCAGCAGGACGATGCCGCCGAGTGAACCGGCGAGCAGGACGAGCAGCGAGCGGGCGGAGCCGACGCCGGGTTCGCCTGCCTCGCCGCGGTCGGCGCCGGTGAGGATCCGAAGTCCGGTGCCGCGCAGCCGGTCGCGGACGGCCTGGGCGAGGTCCGGTCCGCCGCCGGGTTCGGCCCGCAGGCCGATCAGGTCGACGGTGCCGGCCCGGGGCCCGGCGCCGCCCGCCGCCCGGCCCGCCAGCCGCGCGGCCGTGCCGTCGGCGAGGTAGACACCGGCCTCCGGGGCGTCGACCAGGGCGGTGACCCGGTAGGACGCGGCGGGGCGGCCGCTGACGACGGCCCGGATCAGGTCGCCGACCCGCACGCCCGTTCCCGCCGGTACGGCGATCTCGTCCGCGCCGGCCGGTGCGCGGCCCGTGACGCGGGCTTCGGCCAGCAGCCGGGTGGAGGACCAGCCGTGACCCGCGGCGGCGGGGTCGGCGGTGGCCGGCCGGGGCCGGCCGTCCGGGTCGAGCAGCGCGGCCGGGAAGGTGATGTCACCGACGATCGCGGTGACGCCCGGCAGTCCGGTCAGGCGGCCGGTGAGCCGGGCCGGGATCGCGGCCCGCTCGGGCAGCGCGATCGGGAGGTCTCCGGCCGGGTGGTGTTCCTGGTCGGCGGCGACCACGACGTCCGCGCCGGCCAGCCGGCCGGGCGGCAGCTGGGAGCGCAGGCCGGTGTCGGCGAGTACGCCGGTGCCGGTGATCAGCACGGCGCCGCCGAGCACCGCGCAGGCCACCGCGAGCAGCGTGGCGATCCGGTGCCGAGCGGTACGCAGGGCGAGATACAGCATCGGTCAGCTCGCCCCCAGTACGACGAGCCGCTCGGCGAGCCGGGGCGCGGTCGGCGCGTCGAGGGACTCCACCACCCGGCCGTCGGCCATCACCAGCGCCCGGTGCGCGCGGGCGGCGGCGGCCGGGTCGTGGGTGACCATCACCACCGTCTGACCGAGTTCGTCGACGAGGTCGCGCAGCAGGTCCAGTACCTGGTGGGCGCTGCGCAGGTCCAGCGCGCCGGTCGGTTCGTCGGCGAAGACCACGGCGGGCCGGGTCACCAACGCCCGTACGATCGCGGCGCGTTGCTGCTGGCCGCCGGAGAGTTCGGCGGGGCGGTGGGTGAGCCGGTCGGCGAGGCCGACCCGTTCGACGAGGGTGCGCAGCCACCGGCGGTCGGGGGCGCGGCCCGCCAGCCGCAGCGGCAGCGTGATGTTGTCCTCGACGCTGAGCGACGGGATCAGGTTGTACGCCTGGAACACGAACCCGACGCGCTCGCGGCGCAGTTCGGTGCGGCGGGCCTCGCTCAGCCCGGCGATCTCCCGCCCGCCGATCCGGACGCTGCCCGAGGTGGGCGAGTCCAGTCCGGCGGCGCAGTGCATCAGGGTGCTCTTGCCGGAGCCCGAGGGGCCCATCACGGCGAGGAACGTGCCGTGCTCGACGGTCAGTGACACGTCGTCCAGGGCGCGGACGCCGCCCGGGTAGGTCTTGCCGACGCCGGTGAGGGCGATGGCGGGCGCGGTGCGCGTGGCGTCCGGCGCGACGGCGGTGCTCATCGGCGGCCGCGCAGCCCGCGCACGGCCAGCGTGCCGGCGGCGAGCACGGTGACGACGCCGCAGGCCAGGTTGACGGCGACGGGGGTGTCGCCGTAGGAGACCGCCATGTTGGTGACGGCGCTGAGCACGACCACCGCCCACAGCAGGGTCCGTACCAGGTCCGAGCGGCTGACGCCGGCCGTGCGGTCGTCGTCGCCGGCGCCGGCGTCGGTCAGCCGGTAGGGGTCGGGGTGCGGCATGGCGGGGGCCTCCCGGGGTTCGTGACGGCCGCTCCGCACGGCCGTCTTGCCATGCCGTCGACGCTAGGGACCGGCACCCCTCGCGGCCGATCCCGCAGTCCGCCCGGTCGGTGGTACAGCAGGCTGTACCTTTCCGGGCCCCGACCGACGGTCGCCCGGCCCGCGGCTTAGGGTCGGTGCGGACGGAGGTGGGCGGATGACGACCCGCGACGCGGCGGCCGGGGCCGCCGGTTTCAAGGAGATCGCGCTGCGGGCCCTGCGGGACGCCCGGGCCGCGGTCGCGCAGCTCGCCGGCGGGCTCGGCACCGCCGTCCCCGCCCTGGCCGTGCTGCTGCTGACGGCGGTGGCGGCGGTGACCGCGCCGCTCGGCGTGGGGCTGCTGGCCGGCCGGGCGGTGCCGCGTGCCCTGCACGCGCTGGCCCGCCGGGAACGCGCCCGGCTCGGCCGCTTCGGGCCCGAGGTGATCGCCCCCGAGCCGCCGCCGGTGCGGCTGCGGGCGGCGCTCGCCGATCCGGTCACCCGGCGCGAACTGCGCTGGCTGGTCCGGCACGGCACCGGGGGCCTGCTGCTGGGGCTGCTCGGAGTGCTGCTGCCGGTGGCCGCCGTGCGGGACTGCCTCTTCCCGCTGCTGTGGCCGCTGGCGCCCGCGGACGCCACCAGCACCTCCCTCGGCATCGGCACCGCGCACACCTGGCCGGAGGCCGCCGCGGTGGCCCTGCTGGGCCTCGGCTGGATCGCCATCGTGCTGGGTCTGTTCCCCGCGCTGGCCCGGTTCCAGGCGGCTACCGGGCGGCGGCTGCTGGCGGCCGGTCCGGAGACCGACCTGTCGCTGCGGGTCGCGGAGCTGACCGCCACCCGGGCCGCCGCGCTGGACGCCCACGCCACCGAACTGCGGCGCATCGAGCGCTCGTTGCACGACGGCACGCAGAACCGCATCGTCACCGTCACCGTGCTGCTCGGCGCCGCCCGCCGGATGGTGGCCCGCGACCCCGAGGGCGCCGGCGAGCTCCTGGAACGCGCCCAGTCGGCCGCCGAACAGGCCCTGGCCGAGCTGCGGTCCGTCGCCCGCGGCATCCTGCCGCCGGTACTGGCCGACCGGGGCCTGGCGGGCGCGCTGTCCGGGCTGGCCGCGCAGTGCGCGGTGCCCTGCCGGACCGACGTCGAGGTGCCGGAGCGGTGCGCCGCCTCGGTCGAGGCGACCGCCTACTTCGTCGTCGCCGAGGCCCTCACCAACATCGCCAAGCACAGCGGCGCCCGGACGGCCACCGTCACCGCGCGGGCCCGGGGCGGCCGGCTGCGGCTGCGGATCGCGGACGACGGGCGGGGCGGGGCCGACGAGCGGGGCGGTTCCGGGCTGGCCGGCATCCGGGGCCGGGTCGCCGCCCACGACGGTACGCTCACCCTGGCCAGCCCGCCGGGCGGCCCGACCGTCCTCGACGTGGAACTGCCGTGCGGGACATGAGCGATACGGACTGCGGAACGTGACATGCGCATCGTGATAGCCGAGGACGACCCGCTGCTGCGCGAGGGGCTCGCCCTGCTGCTGCGCGCCGAGGCGCTCGACGTGGTCGCCACGGCCGGTACCGCCGACGGCGCGCTGGCCGCCGTCGACGAGCACCAGCCGGACGTCGCCATCCTCGACGTACGGATGCCGCCCAGCCACACCGACGAGGGCGTCCGGGCCGCCGTCGAGGCCCGGCGGCGCCGTCCCGGGCTCGCGGTGCTGGTGCTGTCGGCGTACGTCGAGCAGTCCTTCGCCACCGAGCTGCTCACCGGCGGGGTGAGCGGCCTCGGGTATCTGCTCAAGGAGCGGGTCGGCCGGGTCGAGGAGTTCCTCGCCGCGCTGCGCCGGGTGGCGGCCGGCGGCACCGCCATCGACCCCGAGGTGGTCGCCCAGCTCTTCACCCGCTCCCGGCAGGACACCCGCCTGGAACGGCTCAGCCCGCGCGAGCGGGAGGTGCTGGCGCTGATGGCGGAGGGGCTCGGCAACACCGCGATCGCGCGGCGGCTGGTGGTGACCGACGGCGCGGTGCACAAGCACATCCGCGCCATCTTCGCCAAGCTCGACCTCTCCCCCGCCGACCAGGTGGACCGGCGGGTGGCGGCGGTGCTGCACTACCTGGAGGACGCCCGCCGCCGGAACTGACCCACGCCTTCCGGGACTTTGCCAGTTCTTTACAACCGGCCCTCCCGCTGTCTCGTCTCTCCGGTCGTTACCCGCCCCGCCCGGTCGCGCCGACCGCGCGGGGCGCCGAGACGGACCGACGAAGGAGAGCGCCCGATGCGCCGAACCACCCTCACTTCCCTGGCCCTCGCGGGCACCGCCGTACTGGCCGGTGCCGTGCCCGCGTTCGCCGCCGAGTCGGCGACCGCCGCCCCGAGTCCGGTCCCGGCCGAGAGCCAGGAGCCGACCGCGGTGCCGTCCACCGCCGATTCGGCCGCTCCGGTGCCCGCGGAGGAGCCGACCGGGGCTCCCTCCGAGGGCCAGGTCTCCGTCGTCCCGTCCGGCGCCGCCGACACCGGCGTGACGACGGCGGACCCGGCGTCCGGGCCGAGTGACGCGCTGCTCGGCGGGGGCGCGGCCGCGGTGGTCCTCGCGGGCGGCGCCACGGTGCTCGTCGTCCGCCGCCGTGGGGCGACCGGGGCGTGAGTACGTTCTCCAGGCGGGCGCTGGTCACCGCGGCGGCGGCCGCGCTGCTCACTGGCTGCGGCGACTCCGGCACCGGGCTGCGTACCAGTCCCGGCGTACGTACCCCGCAGCCGCCGTCACCGGCCTCGTCCGGCGGGTCGGCGCGGGCGGTGGCCCGTTCGGTGCCGGTGCGGCTCCAGGTCCCGGCGATCGGCGTGGACACGCCGGTCGTCCGGCTGGGGCTGGCGCCGGACGGCAGCGTGCGAGTGCCGCCGGTCACGGCGCACGACCGGGCGGGCTGGTACGAGCACTCGCCCACCCCGGGCCAGGTCGGCCCCTCGGTGCTGCTCGGCCATGTCACCGTCGGCGCGTACGGCGACGGCGTCTTCCGGCGGCTGGCCGCGCTGCGCCGGGGCGACCGGGCCGTGGCCCGCCTGGAGAACGGCACGGCCGTCGAGTTCGAGGTCACGGCCGTGCGCACGGTGGCCAAGTCCGACTTCCCGACCGAGGAGGTCTACGGGGACGTGGACCGCCCGGAGCTGCGGCTGATCACCTGCGGCGGCCCCCGGACCGGCGACGGCTACGCCGACAACGTCATCGTCTTCGCGGCCCGGGTCCCCGCCGGCCGCTGAACCAACCCGCCCCCACGACCCTGGACTACGTTGAAACGCTCCCGCGACCGGGCGGCCTCCGAACTGTTCGCCGCCCTCTACCCGCGCCTGGCCGGCTGGTGCCGCCGGCTCGTCGACGACGACGAGACGGCCCACGAGATCGCCGCCGAGGCGTTCACCCGGCTCTGGGCCCGGTGGACGTCGGTGGAGGAGCCGCGCGGCTTCCTCTACGTCACCGCCGCCAACCTGGTCCGGGACCACTGGCGGAAACTGGAGCGCGAGCGCCGGGCGGTGCGCCGGGCCACCACGGAGGCCGCCGTGCGCCCGCACACCGAGCAGGACGATCCCTCCGTACGCCTGCTGGTGCGGTCGCTGCCCGAGCGGCTGCGGGTGCCGATCCTGCTGCACTACTACGCTGACATGCCGATCCGGGAGGTCGCCGCGCTGACCGGACGCAAGGAAGGGACCGTCAAGGCCGATCTGCACGCGGCCCGGGAACTGCTCCGTGTCCATCTGAGGAGAAGCCTTGATCACACGCGTTGACGAGGGCGGCGAGGGCCCGGAGCCGGACGCCGACGACCCCTTCCTGGTGGTCCTGCGCCCCGCCCCCGGTTATCTCCCGACGCCCCCCGGCCGCTACGAGCAGGTCCGCCGCGCCGCGTCCCGGCGCCGCCTGCTGCGCACCGCGGCGGGCGCCGGCCTGACCGTGGCCGTGGCCGGCCTCGTCGCGCTGCCGTTCCTGACGGCGGAGTCCGGGCGGCCGGCGGCCCCGACGGTGCCGATGGCACCGCCCGCCGCGACGGCCGAGCGGTCCACGCCCCCGGCCACCGACCCGCCGGCCACCCAGGCGCCCACCGACCCGGCCCCGGCCGCGCCCACTCCCTCCGAGGAGCCGACCGCAGCCACCGCCACGGCCTCCCCGTCCACCGCCCGGCGGCCGTGACCGGACGGCACCCACGGCTCGCACGCCACCGGCACCGCCACCGGCTCCGGCGGCCCGGACGGCGGCACCGACTGGCCGACACCCCGCGCGCGTACGCCGACGAGTCGGAGAAGTGACCGCCGGGCCGGGTCCCGGGCCGCATGGGGCCCGGGGCCTCACTCCCAGACGACCACGCTGCGCCGTACCGGCACCGTCGCGGGGTCCGAGGCGAACAGTTCGGGCGCCTGGGCGCGGATGCGTTCGATGTCGTTGAAGACGGCCCGCAGATGGTCGCGCATCCGGGCCCGGGCCAGTGCCACGTCACCGCCCTCGACCGCGGCGAAGATCTCCTGGTGCTGGTCGGCGAAGACGGCCGGCGACTCGTGCCCGTGCAGGCCGAGCCGGCGGGCCCGGTCCAGGTGGCCCTTGGCCGCGGCCACGGTGGTCCACGCGTTGCCGTGGCCGCTCAGCCGCAGCAGGTCCTGGTGGAACGCCTCGTCCAGGGCGAAGAACTCCTCCAGGCCGAGGCCGGCGTCGCGCTGGCGTTCCAGGTTAGTGCGCAGTTCCGCGACGATCCCGGCGTCGAGCCGCTCGGGCAGGTCCTCCAGGGAGGCCAGTTCCACCGCCTCGCGCAGGAACTGGGCGTCGGCGACCTGCGCCGGGTCCACCCGGGACACGAACGACCCGATCTTCGGGAACACCTGCACCGGCCCCTCCTGCGCGAGCAGGATCAGGCTCTCCCGCACCGGGGTCCGGCTGACCCCCAGAGAGGCGGCCAGCTAGTTCTCCGACAGGGCGGCGCCCGGGGCGAGTTCCAGGGTCAGGACCAGCTGGCGCAGCTTCAGGTAGATGTCGCGCCGACTGGTCCGCCGCCCGTTCGATTGAGGCATGGGCCCATCCTACGTACCTGCGGAAAGGGTATTGCTCCGCTGTACGACAGATCCTTGTATACAAGCACTGCACGACAGGATGGAGCCGCAAGTGAGCACAATCGAGCGGGCCGAGGTCTTCGTCTCCTCCCCGGGGCGCACGTTCGTCACGCTGCGCGTCACCACCAGCGACGGGGTGACCGGCCGCGAGGTCGGCGGCGACCGGTGCCTGCGCCCGAGACCCGCGGCCGCGACCTGGTCCGCCTGGAGGACGCCGTATGACCACCGCCGGCACCGTCACCGAACGGGACACCATGCGGGCCGTCGTGGCGCACGGGGCGGAGGACGTGCGCGTCGACACCCGGCCGCGCCCGGTGCCCGGCCCCGGGCAGGTGCTGCTCGCCCTGGAGTGGGGCGGGATCTGCGGCTCCGACATCGCGTACTGGAGGAAGGGCGCGTCCGGCACCGCCGCGCTGGCCCATCCGCTGGTGCTCGGCCATGAGGTCGCGGGCCGGATCGCGGCCCCCGGCGCGGGTGTCACCGGCCTGCCGGAAGGGCTGCCGGTTACCGTGCACCCGGCCCGGCTGGTCGGTGACGGCACGCTGCCGGAGCGGATCGCGGGCCGGACCAACCTCTGTCCGCGGGTCCGCTACTTCGGCTCGGCGGCGTTCACCCCGCACACCGACGGCGGGTTCAGCGAGTACCGGGTGGTCGACGCCGACCAGGTCAGGCCGCTGCCGGACGGGGTGGACACCGAGCGGGGCGCGCTGGCGGAGCCGCTCGCGGTGGCCCTGCACGCGGTGGGCCGGGTCCCCGACCTGCGCGGCCGGACGGTGCTGGTGAACGGCGCCGGGCCGATCGGCTCCCTGGTGGTGGCCGCCGCCCGGTACCGCGGCGCCGGTGCCGTGCTCGCCGCCGACCTGTCGCCCGCCGCGCTGGCCGTGGCCCGTGCGATGGGCGCCGCCGAGACCCGCGACCTCTCTCGCGGCGAGGCACTGCCCGCGGACGTGGACGTGGTCTTCGAGGCGTCCGGCGCCCCGGCGGCGCTCGGCGCGGTGCTGCGGGCCACCGCCCGCGGCGGCACCCTGGTCCAGGTCGGCAACCTGCCCGGGACGGCCGTCGCCGCCGTCCTCGGTGACCTGGTGACCCGGGAGATCACCTGGACGGGCTCGTACCGCTTCGTCGAGGAGATCGTCGACGCGCTGCGCGCCCTGCGGGACGGCGTGGACGTCCGCCCGCTGATCACCCACCGGTTTCCGCTGGCGCGGGCCGAGGAGGCGCTGTCGGTCGCCGCCGATCCGGGCAGTGGCAGCGGCAAGGTCATGCTGGCGCTGTCCGGCGCCGAGGCGGCCCGCTGAGGTTCAGGCCGTCCCCCGGGCCGCCGCCCGGAACTCCAGCGGGGTGCGCCCGTCGTGCCGGCGGAAGAACGCGCCGAAGTCGCTGGGGTCGGCGAAGCCGAGCCGGCGGGCCACGTCGGCGGCGGTGCGGTCGGTGTGCACGAGGAGGCGTTTGGCCTCCAGCACGATCCGGGCTTCGAGGTACGCCTTGGGGGCGCGGATCGTGCCGCCGATGCCCGCCTTCTACAACCGGCCGGCCACCGTCGACGACGTCGTGGAGCACATCGTCTCCCGCGTCCTGGACCAGCTCGACCTGCCCGCCACCGGCGCCCGCCGCTGGACCGGCCTGCGCGCCGCCCGCGCGTCCTGAACCCACCCGCCGCACCGGAACCAACCCGCCGCACTGGAGGAGACCCATGCCCTACGCCGATCTGCGCTCGTTCCTCGACACCCTGGAGAAGGAGGGACAGCTGCTGCGCATACCGGACGAGGTGCTGCCGGAGCCGGACATCGCGGCGGCGGCCAACGCCGCGGGCCGGATCGGCGAGGGTGCGCCGGCCCTGTGGTTCGACCGGGTCAAGGGGTTCACCGACGCCCGGATCGCGATGAACGTGCACGGCTCCTGGCGCAACCACGCCCTCGCCCTCGGCCTGCCGAAGGAGACCTCGCCGCGCGAGCAGGTCGAGGAGTTCGCCCGCCGCTGGGACGCCTTCCCCGTCACCCCCGAGCGGCGCGCGGACGCGCCCTGGCAGGAGAACACCCTGACCGGCGACGACGTGGACCTCTTCGCCGTACTCCCGCTGTTCCGCCTCAACGACGGCGACGGCGGCTTCTACCTCGACAAGGCCGCCGTGGTCTCCCGCGACCCCGCCGACCCGGACCACTTCGGCAAGCAGAACCTGGGCACGTACCGCATGGAGGTCATCGGCCGCGACCGGCTCGCCCTGCAGCCGGTGCCGGTGCACGACATCGCCCAGCACCTGCGCACCGCCGAGGAGCGCGGCGAGGACCTCCCGGTCGCCATCACCCTGGGCAACGACCCGGTGATCCCGATCGTGGCCGGCATGCCGCTGCGCTACGACCAGTCCGAGTACGAGATGGCGGGCGCGCTGCGCGGTGCGCCGATGCCGATCGCCACCGCGCCGCACACCGGCCTGGACGTCCCGTGGGGCGCCGAGGTGGTGATCGAGGGCGTCATCGAGTCCCGGGTGCGGCAGATCGAGGGGCCGTTCGGCGAGTTCACCGGGCACTACTCGGGCGGCCGGCGGATGCCCGTCATCCGCGTCGAGCGGATCTCGTACCGCTCCCGGCCGGTCTTCGAGTCGCTGTACCTCGGCATGCCGTGGACCGAGTGCGACTACCTGGTCGGCCCCAACACCAGCGTGCCGCTGCTGAAGCAACTGCGCGCCGAGTTCCCCGAGGTGCGCGCGGTCAACGCGATGTACACCCACGGCCTGCTGGTCATCAGCTCCACCGCCAAGCGGTACGGCGGTTTCGCCAAGGCGGTCGGCATGCGCGCCATGACCACCCCGCACGGCCTCGGTTACGTCTCCCAGGTCATCCTCGTCGACGAGGACGTGGACCCGTTCGACCTGCCGCAGGTGATGTGGGCGCAGTCCGCCGAGGTGAACCCGAAGGAGGACGTCCTCGTGCTGCCGAACCTGTCGGTCGTCGAACTCGCCCCCGCCTCCCAGCCGGCCGGCGTCACCAGCAAGATGATCATCGACGCGACGACCCCGGTCGCCCCCGACCTGCGCGGCAACTTCAGTACGCCGGTCAAGGACCTGCCCGAGACCGCCGAGTGGGCCGCGCGGCTGCGCACCCTGCTCGCCACCCGCTGAGCCACTCCCCCGGACCGGAAAGGACCACCCCCTGATGTCCGCCCTCTGCCCCCGCTGCTCCGACGACAGCGTCCGTACCGTCACGCACTCCCCGGTGCCCGGTGCGTGGGACGTGCTCCAGTGCGCCCGGTGCCGCTACATGTGGCGCACCACCGAACCCGCCCGCCGCACCAGCCCCGACGCCTACCCGGAGCGGTTCCGGATGACCGCCGAGGACATCGCGGCGGCCTCGGAGGTGCCGGCCGTCCCGCCGCTCCTGGCCCAGTGAGGGCCCCCATAGTCTGTCCCCGTGTCATCCTCCCCTCCTCCGCGCCGCGTCGCCGTCCTCGTCCTGGAGGGCGCCAAGCCCCTCGACGTCGGCATCCCCGCCCAGGTGTTCTCGACCCGCGCGAGCATGCCGTACGAGGTACGGGTGTGCGGGGCGCGGCCCGGTCCGGTCTCCGGCGGTGACGGGCTGTCGTACCACGTCGCCGACGGTCTCGACGCGCTCGCCTGGGCCGGGACCGTCTTCGTGCCGGGGTACCGGTTCCCGGACCGGGAGGACCCGCCGGCGGCGGTGGTCGAGGCGCTGGTCGCCGCCCACGCGCGCGGCGCACGGCTGGCCGCCATCTCCACCGGTGCCTTCGCGCTGGCCGCCACCGGCCTGCTGGACGGCCGGCGCGCCACCACCCACTGGCACTACACCCGGGCGCTGGCGGCCCGGTATCCGCGGATCCGGGTCGACGAGAACGTCCTCTTCGTCGACGAGGGCACGGTGCTGACCTCGGCGGGCGCCGCCTCCGGCATCGACCTGTGCCTGCACATGCTGCGCGGCGACCTCGGGGTGGCCGCCTCCAACCACGCGGCCCGGCGGCTGGTCGCCGCGCCCTACCGCAGCGGTGGCCAGGCGCAGTACGTGCCGCGCAGTGTGCCCGAGCCGCTCGGCGAGCGGTTCGCCGCCACCCGGGAGTGGGCGCTGCACCGGCTGGGCGAACCGCTCACCCTGGAGATACTCGCCCGGCACGCGGCGGTGTCGCCGCGCACGTTCTCCCGGCGGTTCGCGCAGGACACCGGGTACACGCCGATGCAGTGGGTGATGCGGGCCCGCCTCGACCTGGCCCGGGAGCTGCTGGAGCGTTCGCAGCGCAGCGTGGAGCAGATCGCGGCCGACGTCGGTCTGGGCACCGGCACCAATCTGCGGCTGCACTTCCAGCGCGTCCTGGGCACCACACCCAGCGAGTACCGGCGCACCTTCGCCCGGGGCGAGTAACCCGGCCGGGTACCGGTGGCGCGATACTTTCGAACCCTGGCACTCGCGCCGTTGCGGGCGGCTGTCGTACCGCGCGAGTCTGGTGGCGAAACGAAAGGGACACATCCATGACTCGCATCGCCATCAACGGATTCGGCCGCATCGGACGCAACACGCTGCGCGCGCTGCTGGAGCGCGACAGTTCCCTGGAGGTCGTCGCCGTCAACGACCTCACCGAGCCGGCCGGCCTGGCCCGGCTGCTGGCCTACGACTCGACCGCCGGCCGCCTGGGCCGTCCGGTGTCGGTGGACGGGGACACCCTCGTGGTCGACGGCCGGCGCATCAAGGTGCTCGCCGAGCGGGAGCCGGCCCAGCTGCCCTGGGCCGAACTGAACGTGGACATCGTCCTGGAGGCGACCGGCCGCTTCACCGCCGCCAAGGCGGCCCGCGCCCACCTCGACGCGGGCGCGCGCAAGGTGCTGGTCAGCGCCCCGTCGGACGGCGCCGACGTCACCCTCGCCTACGGTGTCAACACCGACGCCTACGACGCCGAGTTGCACACGATCGTCTCCAACGCCTCCTGCACGACCAACGCGCTGGCGCCGCTGGCCAAGGTGCTGGACGACCTGGCCGGCATCGAGCACGGGTTCATGACCACGGTGCACGCCTATACCCAGGAGCAGAACCTCCAGGACGGCCCGCACCGCGACGCCCGCCGGGCCCGCGCCGCCGCCGTGAACATCGTGCCGACCACCACGGGCGCCGCGAAGGCGATCGGCCTGGTGCTGCCGAACCTGGACGGCAAGCTGTCCGGCGACTCGATCCGGGTGCCGGTGCCGGTCGGTTCGATCGTCGAGCTGAACACGACCGTCGCCCGCGACGTGAGCCGCGAGGACGTCCTCGCGGCGTACCGCACCGCCGCCGAGGGCCCGCTCGCCGGTGTCCTGGAGTACTCGGAGGAGGCGCTGGTCTCCTCCGACATCACCGGCAACCCGGCCTCGTCGATCTTCGACTCGGCGCTCACCCGGGTGGACGGCCGGCACGTCAAGGTGGTCGCCTGGTACGACAACGAGTGGGGCTTCTCCAACCGCGTCATCGACACGCTGGAACTCCTCGCCCGCGGCTGACCGGCGTCAGCGCAGATCGCGGAGGAACTCGGCGATGTCCCGGGCCGGCAGGCCGGGTTCCTCATGGGCGGCGCATTCCTATGGGGCCGCGGGCGGCCGGTAGCGGCGGCGCGCGGTGTGGTGCTGGTAGGGCTGGGGGTCGGGGTAGGTGATCAGCTCCAGCGTGCTGCCCCACGGGGTGCGGGTGTAGACCATGCGGTTGCGCGGTCCCGCTTCCGGGCCGGGCAGCGGGTGCGGGCCGGACAGGGCGCGGCCGCCGGCCCGCTCGACGGCGGCGACGGCACGCTCGAGGTCGTCGACGTAGACGGCGAGGTGCTGCCAGCCGAGGTCGCGGGGGAGCGCCGGGTCCCGCTGCCGGGGGCCGTCGAACTCGAAGAGTTCCAGACCGGGGCCGGCGGGCAGGGCGAGCATCCGCACGGCCCGCTGCCGGGTGCCGGGCGGTACGCCCAGCCGTTGTTCCAGCTCTCCGCCGCCGTTCGGTCCGTCCTCGCGGCGCAGCGTGTCGTAGAGCACTTCGGCGCCCAGGGCGCGGACGAAGAAGTCGCTCGCCGTGGGGATGTCGGGGACGGTGACCCCGACGTGGTCGATGCCCCGGCAGCCGGGATCCTGGGCCGTCGTCATCAGGAGGCGGTGTCGCAGGGGCGCAGGCGGCGCAGCGGCTGGGCGAGTTCGCTCTCGTAGAAGTCGATGAATCCGTCGGGGTCGGGGCCGGCGTTCTGGAGCACCAGGCGGTCGAATCCGGCGTCGACGTAGCGCTGGGCCGCCGCCAGATACCGCTCCGGGTCGGGGCCGCAGGCGAACTTCTCCAGGATGTCCTGCTCGCGCACGGTGCTGGTGGCCGCGTCGAAGTTCACCGGGTTGGGGAGTTCGCTCATCACCTTCCACCCGGTCAGCGCCCAGCGGGAGGTGCGCAGGGCCTCCCGCGCGGCGCCGCGCTCGTCCGGCGCCCAGGCCATCGGGACCTCCGCGTAGCCGGGTCCGGAGCCGCCGGCCACCCGGTAGTGCCGGACGATGGACGCTTTGTCCTCCGTGGCGAACAGGCCGTCGCCGAGTTCGGCGGCGATGCGCGCCGAGTGCGGGCCGCTCGCGGCGACGGCGATGAGCGGGAGCCGCTCGGGCAGGTCGAAGACCCGGGCGTCCGCGAGCCGCAGGTGCGCACCGTCGTAGGAGCGGTAGCCGCCGCGCCACAGCAGCCGGATGATCTCCAGTGCCTCGCGCAGGAGTTGGTGCCGTTCGCGGACGGTGTCGGGGAAGCCGCGGCCGACGACGTGCTCGTTGAGCCGTTCGCCGGAGCCCACGCCGAGCACGAACCGGCCGTCGGAGACCAGGGCCAGGGTGGCCGCGGCCTGCGCGATGATCGCCGGGTGGTAGCGGACCGTCGGACAGGTCACCCCGGTGACCAGCCCGACGCGTTCGGTGCGGGCCGCGATCGCGCCCAGCACGGTCCAGGTGAAAGAGGAGTGCCCCTGGACGTCGAGCCAGGGATGGTAGTGGTCGCTCATCTCGACGAAGTCGAAGCCCGCCGCCTCGGCGCGCACCGCCTGCCGGATCAGTTCCCGCGGACCGAAGGCCTCCGAGGCCAGTTTGTACCCGATTTCCATGCCCCCGACCCTGACACCGGGGGTGCGCGCGGCCGGTGGGACAGCACCGGGGCGGTCCACCGGCTCCGCTCGAATGGCGGCCCGGCCCTCAGCCCCGGGGCAGCATCGCGACCACCACCAGGGCGAGCAGTGCGACGTACGCCCAGGAGTGCACCCGGTCCGGGATGCGCGGCGGGCGCCGGCGCAGGACGGCGATCACCGGCAGCGCGCCGAGCAGCAGCGCCGCGGCGGCCACCGGGTCGACCAGACCCACCAGCCGCTGATGCCCGGCCTGGGCCACCGCGAGCGCCGGGCCGGACAGCGCGACGGCGGCGGCCGGGAGGGCGATGGCGACGGTGAGCGGGTTGGCCAGCGCGGTCGCCACCCGCATGGGGTGCCCGGCCCGGCGCAGCGCGGGCACGGTCAGGACGCTGCCGCCCACCCCGAGAAAGGCGGCGACCGCGCCGACCGGCGCACCGAGCAGCGGCGGCAGTGGGTGCGCGGCCTGCCGCTGAGCGCGCGGGCGCAGGAAGCCGGGGCGCAGCAGCAGGTCCACGACGGTCAGGGCGACGTACCCGACGAACGCCCAGCGGGCCGGGCCGGGCGGGGCGACCCGGGCGACGAGCGCGCCGGCCGTGGCGCCGGCGGCGAGCAGGAGCAGCAGGGCGCCGCTGCCGCGCAGGGCGGCGAGCATCCGCCGCGGGGTGACGGCGGTCGCGAACCCCGCGTTCACCACCATCACCAGCGCGGAGGTGGCCGTCGCCACCCGCATCGCGTCCGGGCCGAGCGCGGCGTCGGCCCACACCACCACCGGCACCGCGACAAACCCGCCGCCGAACCCGAACAACACCGTGGTCAGCCCGGTGAGGGCCCCGATACCGACCAGTGTCAAAAGACTCATGACACCCACCTCACCAGCTCACCCGCGCGTCCCGCATGCGAAAGTCGGCCCGATCCCTTCGCGTCCCGGCCAGTACGGTCGTAAGGGTGCGCAACATTCCCCTGGCCGACGTCGACCACCTCGACCGGGCCGTCCTGCCGATCGCCACCGACTATCCGCACGGCCACCTGCTGGACTGGCACGAGCACCGACGCGCGCAGTTCCTGCACGGCGCCACCGGCGTCATGGTCGTCGACACCGCCGAGGGCAGCTGGACGGTGCCGCCGGACCGCGCCGTCCTGATCCCGTCCGCCACCCGGCACCGGGTCCGCATGCTGGACGTGAGCACCCGGAGCCTGTACGTCGAACCGGGCGCCGTCCCCTGGTGGCCGGCCACCTGCATGGTGGTGGACGTCCCGGCCCTGCTGCGCGAACTGCTCCTGACCAGTGCCGAGTTCGGGCCCGACTACCGCGTGGCCGGGCGGGAGGGGGCCGTCGCCGCGCTGCTCCTGTACGAGATCGCCGCCCTCGCCCCGCTGCCGTTCCACGTCCCGGTCCCCGCCTCCGCCGACCTGGCCGCGCTGTGCCGCGCGTACCTGGCCGCCCCGGACGCGGGGGTCGGCAACGCCGAGTGGGCGGCCCGGGTGGCGATGAGCGAGCGGGCCTTCACCCGGCGTTTTCGCGCCGAAACCGGTGACAGTCCAGCCGGCTGGCGGTCCCGCGCCCGGCTGCTGGCCGCCGTACCGCTGCTGCGCACCTCGTCGGTCAGCGAGGTCGCGGGCCGGCTGGGCTACGCCTCCCCCGCCGCCTTCACGGCCGCGTTCACCCGCACCTTCGGCACACCGCCCTCCCGGTTCACCGCGGGCCGGGCGGGCGGCGGCCCGCGGCCGTGACGGCGCCCGGTGCGCCGATCGCCAACTCTCCTGAGCTGACGCCAAGTCGGCCACCGTCCACGTCCCGCGTCCCGCGTCCCTAGAGTTCACAATGTCCGCACCGGACGACGACTGGCCCGAGACACCCCGGATCGACACCAGCTCGACATCGGCGCCGGCATACCGACCGAGCCCAACCTGCACCAGGTGGCGCAGCGGGTGGCACCGGAGGCCCGCGTCGTCTACTGCGACCACGACCGGCAGGTACAAGGCCTGCGGACTCACCCTGGCCCCGCGCGACCGCGCGGCGTTCACCCGGTTCTTCGCCGGACTCGAACTCGTCGACCCGGGCGTGGTGCTCGCCGGACAGTGGCACCCGGAACTGGGCGAACCGGTGGCCGGCCAGGAGGAGGGCTTCGTCAGCGCGAGGTACGCGGGGGTGGCGCGGACGCGGTGACCCGATGTCCGTCAGCCGCGACACCAGGTCGACAGTGCCGGGGAGCTGGAAGCGGGCGGGCGGGCCGCTACCTCCCGGCCTTCCGTGACCGGCGCCGGTCGAGTACGGCGACGAGGTTGTCCACCAGGCGTTCGGCGTCCGCCTCGGCGGTGAGCGGCGCGCCCAGCAGGGTGTGCGCGTAGGCCGGGGCCAGGATCAGTTCGCCCACGTCGAGGAAGCCGATCTCGGTGGTCCCGCTCGCGGCGAGGACCTCCTCGACCTGGCGTACCCGCGGCTCGGCGAAGTCGGCCAGGCCGGAGAGGCCGCCGGTGCGGACCGCGGCGGCGATCGCCCGGACGAAGACCCGGTTGCCGGGCGCCTGAAGGTCCGCCAGCAGCCCGCGGGTGTAGGTGAGCAGGTCGCCGCGGAGATCGCCGGTGACCGGCAGCGGCGAGCGGTGGCTCAGCTCCTCGAACAGGGTGTCCAGGACCAGTCCCTCGGGGCCGCGCCAGCGCCGGTAGATGGTGGCGGTGTGCACACCGGAGCGCTGTGCCACCTCCGCCACCGTCACCGTGCCGTCCGCCGACTCGTCCAGCAGCGACCGCACGGCGGCGTGCACCGCCGCCCGGGTCCGGGCCGATCTGCCGCCGGGCCGGGTCACTCCCACCGCCTGTGTCATGACACCAGTCTATCGCGAGTCATTCGCGTTAGAGCGGGAGCGGGTGTAGCTTCTAACGCGAGACTTTCGCGTCAGTGGTTGGGAAAGGAACGTCATGGCACGTGTTCTGGTGGTCGGTGGCGGCATAGCCGGTGACACCCTCGCGCTGTTGCTCGGCCGGGCCGGCTGGCAGGTCACGGTGGCGGAGATCGCGCCGGACCTGCGCACCGGCGGGCAGACCGTCGATCTGCGCGGGGACAGCCGTGACGTCCTGGCCCGGCTCGGCCTGCTGGAGGAGGTGCTCGGCCGGCTCGTCCCGCAGCGCGGCGCCGCCTGGATCGACCGCGCCGGACGCCCGCTGGCCACCATGCCGGTCGAGGCGTTCGACGGGAACGGCTACGTCTCGAAGGAGGAACTCCTGCGCGAGGATCTCGCCCGGGTGCTGCACGAGGCGGCCGGCCCGACCGTCACGCACCGCTTCGGCGAGACGGTCGACGAGCTCACGGACACCGCGCACGGGGTGCTCGCCCGCTTCCGGAACGCGCCGGCCGAGGAGTTCGACCTCGTGGTCGGGGCCGACGGCGCGCACTCACGGGTGCGGCGGCTGCGCTTCGGCCCCGAGACGTCCTTCCGCCGTCCGCTCGGCCTCGCGCACGCCTGGTTCACCCTCGCCGAGACACCGTCGACGCCCCCGCTCGACGGCTGGTTCCTGACCCACAACGCGCCCGGCCGGCGGTCCGTCGAGGCGCGGCCCGGCCATCCGGGCAGCCAGGAGGTGGGGCTGACCTTCGCCGCCACCGAACTGCCGGCGCGGCAGGACCGGGCCGCGCGGTTCGCCCTGCTCGACGAGGTGTTCGCGGACGTGGGCTGGCGGACGGCGGAGTTCCTCGCCGCCGCCCGCGTAGCGCCCGACTTCGCGCTCGACACCTACGACCAGATCCTGCTGCCGAGGTGGCACGACGGCCGGGTGGTGCTGCTGGGCGACAGCGCCTGGTGCGCCAGCCCGCTGAGCGGGCTCGGTACGGCCCTCGCCCTGCGCGGCGCCGCCGAACTGGCCGACGCGCTCGGCTCCGCCGAGGTCCCGCGCCACCCGGCCGACACGCGTCGGCTGTCCGGTGCGATCACCGCGTACGAACAGTCGATGCGGCCCCGTACCCACGCCGCACAGCGGCTGTTCCCCGGCCGAGTGCGGCAGGCCGCGCCGCGTACCGAGTGCGGCATCCGCGTCAACGCCTGGATCATCCGGCAGTTGCAGTCCCCTGCCGTGCAGAAGGCAGTCGGCCGGCTCGCCGCCCGGCACGGACAGGACCCCCGTCACAGGCAGGCCAGCAGGCCGTCGAGCGGGGCGGGTACGCGGTCGGCGTCGCAGGCCTCGACGAGGACCCGGCCGTAGTGGATCTTGCGGCCCTTCTTCGTGCCGAGGAAGCGGCGCAGTTGCTGCCGTGCGGTGCGGCCCCGCTGGGCGGGCTGGCGCAGGAAGGTCTCCAGGGCGCGCAGGTCGCCCTCGGCCCGGACCAGTTCGGCGACCCGCCTCACGCCGAGCGCGCGGATCAGCTCGTCCTCCAGGTCCGCCGCGCAGACGAAGAAGCCGTGCTGTGCCGCGCCGGCCCGGGCCAGGCCGCGGAGGTAGTAGGGGTGTTCCCGTTCGTCGCACAGGCCCGCCAGGCGCAGTCCCAGGCCGGGCGGGCCGAGGAGACCGGCGAAGCGGGCGATGTTCATCGCGCCGCCCATCGCCAGCACGCAGACCCCCTCGGCGTCCAGGTCCCGGCCGCGCCGCCCGGTCAGCGCGCGGACCGCGGCGACGTCGCTCGGCCCTTCCAGCAGGACGGCCGCCCGGACGGGCAGCCGTACCGCCAGTTCCCGGGCCGGGTCCCCGGACCCGCCGGCCGCCCACCCGGCGACCGCTTCCCGGAAGGACCCCATGTCGTCGGTCATGGGGCCCAGTCTGCGTCGTTTCCGGTCCCGGCGGTACCGGGTCACCGCCCCGGGCAGGGTCAGGTCACGGTGATCCGGTCGATGTCGGGTGCCCAGCCGGAGTCGTTGCCGATGGTGATGCTGTTGCCGGTGCCGCTGTCCAGGTCGAGGCTCAGGGTGACCGAGCCCGGGGTGGTCCAGTCGGCGGTGGCGGGGAAGTCGACGGTGCGCGGGGTGCCGCCGTTGACCTGGACGGTGGCCGAGCGGGCGACCGCGGTGGCGTAGTGGACCGTCACCTGCCGGGTGCCGCCGCTGCCGCCGTCGACCCGGGGGAAGGTGAGGGCCGCGCCGTTGCCGAGGTAGCCGACCTTGGCGCCGCCCGAGCAGCCCGCGCAGTCGGCGACCACGGCGGTGCCGGTGCGGGTGTTGCCGCCGGCCTCCGCCTCGTAGCCGGCCGGGCCGGTGGTGTCGTCGGAGCCCACGGTCATCGCACCCAGGTCGAGCCAGCCGTCCGCGTTCTGCCCGGTGTTGGCGAACCGCAGCTTCTTGGCGTTGGCGCTGACGTCCTCCAGCGGGTTCTTGGCCTTCATGACGAGCTGGTAGCCGCCGGCGGTGACATCGGACAGGTCGACGTCCGTGTCGAAGTAATGGGCGTAGCCGTAGTCGAGGTAGGTCGGGTCCGAGCCGACTCCCCAGTCGGGGAAGGC
Source organism: Streptomyces sp. JW3 (assembly GCF_052216785.1). Taxonomy (NCBI): domain Bacteria; kingdom Bacillati; phylum Actinomycetota; class Actinomycetes; order Kitasatosporales; family Streptomycetaceae; genus Streptomyces; species Streptomyces sp. JW3. Next base: position 33,665 of record NZ_JBQOUX010000043.1, read on the forward strand.
GCGGATCTTCGCCGGCATGACCTCGCGCAGGTCCCAGTCCGTGTCCCAGGTCTTGACCACGTTGCCGGCCGCGTCCTTGAGGCCGAGGCTGACCGCCCAGGGGTAGTAGAACGGGGCCACGCCGTCGTTGCTGATCCGCACGCCGACGGTGGTGCTGCCGGCGGCGGTGTCGTGGAAGTAGGCGTCGTCGACGCTCAGGTCGTAGCCCATCAGCCGGACCGCCGCCGCCACGCCCGCGTCCGAGGCGGAGTAACCGGCGCTGCCCTCGTTCATCTTCCAGGTGGTGTGCTCCAATTCGATGCACGCCTTCATGTTGTCGACGTCACCGGAGCCGGTGGGCCAGTTGGTGAAGGCCCTGGGCTGGATCTCGGGGCGGACCTCACCGCCCATGGACGCGGTGGTCCAGCGGTTCTCCAGACCGTTCTCGACGGCGCGCTGGAGCTGGGAGTACGAGGCGCCGCCCATCGACGACGGCAGGGTGACGCCGGCCAGCGGACTGCCCTCGCGGAAGCAGAACGAGTCGTCGTGGAAGCCGACGGACGGCAGGTCGGCGGCGGCGCCGCCGGCCGAGTCCGGGTAGCGTACCTCCACCTTGGTCCGGGTGAAGGCGCTGGTGTAGGCCCGCATGATCTCGGCGCCGTGGGCGTCGGTGGGCATGTGGTTCGGGTAGCCGTCACCGGTGTCGGTGTCGTAGGGGTAGGTGTGCCACTCGCCCCAGAGCCCGATCAGGCCCATGTGGAGGTAGCCGATGCGCGCATCGCCGTCGTAGCGCGCGCCGAACGCGGCGATGAAGTCCTTCAGCCCGTCCAGCAGGTAGGCGTTGTCGTAGTCGGGGCGGGTGGTGCCGTTCACGGCGTCGGTGCGGTAGTCGACGTGGCCGTCGAAGCAGTGCGGGATGGCGTTGGAGGGGTGGCTGCCGCCGGGGTCGCCGGGGTACTCCAGGTAGAAGCGCAGCGCCATCTGGTTGCCGTAGGAGGCGGACTCGTCGAGCGCCTCGTCCAGCACGCTCCAGTCGTAGCTCCCGCAGTCCGAGGCGTTGGTCATGACCTCGGACAGGCCGAAGTAGCTCCAGGTCAGCGCGTGCGGGTAGCCGGTGTTCTGGTCGGCGCCGGGCTGGTAGAAGCGGGCGAAGCCCTTGAGCGGGTTGTCCAGCGGGGCGTCGGCGCGGGTCAGGGTGTGCACCGGCAGCGAGGGGTCGGGGTCCGGGCCGGGCGCCGGGCGGTCGGGCACGCCCGCGGCGGTGGCGGCGGCCGCGCTCGTGGTGTCGGCGGCCTGGGCGGTGAGCGGCAGCACCGCCAGGGACAGCGCCAGGGCCGAGGAGCAGAACGCGGCCAGCAGTGATCTGCCGCGCCGTGGTGCGAAGGTGCGCATGGAGACGTCCTCCGGGAGACCTAGGGGGAAGCGAAGTTATGCGACAGCATTGACAAAGTTTCGCTGTTGCTCATCAATATGTTGTCCACGGTGCCCCACTGGCAAGAGGTGCGGCGCAAATCCCTTCGGAGGGAACCATGGGCGCGGAGACCGCAGTTGCGCCACCGCACAAGAGCGTCGGACCACCGCCGGGCGGGGCCCCGGCCCCGGGCCGGGTCCGACGGCGCCGGGACGACCGGAAGGCGGCGTGGCTGTTCCTGGCCCCCGCGCTGGTGGGGTTCGCGCTGTTCTACGCGTATCCGACGGTGCGCGGCGTCTACTACTCGCTCACCGACTACAGCCTGCTCGCTTCACCGGACTTCGTCGGCGCGGACAACTACAGCCAGCTGATCGGTGACGAACAGTTCTGGAACGCGCTCAAGGTCACCGGCTACTACGTGCTGCTCAACATCGTCTCGCAAACCCTGCTGGCGCTGCTCCTGGCCACACTCATGCACCGGCTGACCCGGTCGGTGGCGCTGCGCGCGATGCTGCTGGTCCCGTGGCTGGTGCCCAACGTCACCGTGGGCCTGCTGTGGATGTGGATGCTGGACGCCAACCTGGGCCTGGTCAACCATGTGCTCGGCGCGTTCGGCCTGGGCCCCAACGGCTTCTTCACCGACCCCGACTGGGCGATGCCGTCCGTCGCCGCGGCCAACACCTGGGCGTACACGGGCTATACGGCGCTGCTGCTGTACGCCGGGATGCTCCAGGTCCCGCAGTACCTGTACGAAAGCGCCTCACTGGACGGGGCCGGCGAGTGGCGGATGTTCACCAAGATCACGCTGCCGCTGCTGCGGCCGGTGCTGTCGCTGGTGCTGGTGGTGTCGCTGATCGGCTCGTTCCAGATCTTCGACACGATCGCGGTGGCCACCAAGGGCGGACCGGTCGGCGCCACGCACGTCATCTACTACTACATCTACGAGCAGGCCTTCACCTACTTCCACATGGGATACGCCTCCGCCGTGGCGGTGGTGCTCGCGCTGATCCTCGGTGTGCTGACCGCCGTACAGATGCGCCTGTTGCGTGCCTCCCGCTCGGATCTGGCCTGATGAGGAGCGCAGTCATGTCCCGTATCCGTACGCGGGTCTCGCCCGGCCGGATCGCCGCGTGGACGGTGCTCGCCGTCGCGCTGTTCCTGACCGTCTTCCCGTTCTACTGGATGGTCCGCACCGCCCTGACCCCGGCGGCCGACCTCTATTCCGACGCCACCGGGCTGGTCCCGGACCATCCCACGATGATCAACTTCCTGCGGGTGCTGGGACTGACCAGCCAGGAGGAAGCGGTGGCCGCCGGCGGCTCCGGCGCGCAGGTGGACTTCCTGCGGTACCTGCTCAACTCGGTCGTCTACAGCGGGCTGATCGCGGTGCTGCAGACGATGTTCTGCGCGATGGCCGGCTACGCCTTCGCCCGGCTCCGCTTCCCCGGCCGGGACCTGGTGTTCGGAGTGCTGATCGCCGCGCTGATGGTGCCGCCGATCTTCACCGTGCTGCCCAACTTCGTCCTGGTGAAGGACCTGGGCTGGCTGAACACGTTCACCGGCATGGTCGCGCCGAGCGTGCTGATGACGCCGTTCGCGGTCTTCTTCCTGCGCCAGTTCTTCCTGTCGATCCCCCGCGAAGTGGAGGAGGCGGCCATCTTGGACGGGGTGGGCCCCTGGGGCATCTTCTGGCGGGTGGTGCTGCCGATGACCCGCGGCCCGCTGCTGACCATCGGGCTCACCACCACGGTCTGGGCCTGGAAGGACTACCTGTGGCCACTGCTGTCCGGCCGTGAGGAGCAGACCCGGGTGCTCACCGTCGCGCTCGGCATCTTCCAGCAGCAGTCGCCCAACGCCCAGCCCGACTGGACCGGACTGATGGCCGGGTCCGCCCTGTCGGTGCTGCCCGTCCTGGTGCTGCTGGCCCTGCTCGGCCGCCGACTGGTCGAGTCCCTCAACTTCACCGGCATGAAGTGACCGCCGGCCCTGCACGTCCCGAAAGAGGCCCCCTTGCGATGAGCCCCCGACTTCCGCGCGTCCGCGCGGCCCTGCTGTGCCTGACCGCCACCGCCACCCTTGTCTCCTGCGGAAGTTCCGACACCTCGTCGGACGGCAGGACGACCCTGAACTACTGGCTGTGGGACGACCTCCAGCTGCCCGCGTACCAGGAGTGCGCCAACGCATTCCAGCAGGCCAACCCCGACATCACCGTCAAGATCACGCAGACCGCGTGGAACCAGTACTGGCAGAACCTGACCACCGAGATCGTCTCCGGTGAGGCCCCGGACGTCTGGACCAACCAGAGCACCTACTACCCGACGTACGTCGACGGCAACCAGCTGCTGGACCTCCAGCCCTACGTCGAGCGGGACAAGGTCGACCTGTCCGCCTACCAGTCCGGCCTCACCGACGTCTGGGTGAAGGACGGCAAGCGCTACGGCCTGCCCAAGGACTGGGACACCATGGCCATCGTCTACAACGCCGGGCTGCTGAAGAAGCAGGGCGTGGACGCCGCCGACCTCGCCGACCTCACCTGGAACCCCGACGACGGCGGCACCATGGAGAAGACGATCGCCAAGGCCACCGTCGACACCCACGGGCGCAACGGGCTCGACCCCGCCTTCGACAAGGACCATGTGGCGACCTACGGGTTCCTGCCCGAGTGGGCCGACGGCTCCACGGGCCAGAACGGCTGGGGCATGTTCGCCGCCGCCAACGGCTTCTCCTATCTCGACAAGAACCCGTGGGGGACGCGGTACCAGTACGACGACCCGAAGCTCGTCGAGACCCTCGCCTGGTTCAAGCACCTGATCGCCAAGGGGTACGCGCCCCGCCTCGACCAGAAGTCGAGCCTCGCCAACTCCGAACTGCTCATGGCCGGCAAGGGCGCCATGACCCTCGCCGGCTCCTTCACCGTCTCCACCTACCTCGACCCGGAGCTGACGGGCAAGTTCGCCTACGCCCCGCTGCCCATCGGTCCGGAAGGCCGCAAGAGTTCCATCAACGGCCTGTCCGACGCCATCTGGGCCGGCACCGACCACAAGGAGGAGGCGTGGAAGTGGGTGAAGTTCCTCGCCTCGGCCGACTGCCAGGACATCGTCGCCGAGCACGGTGTCGTCTTCCCCGCGCTGAAGAGCTCCAGCCAGAAGGCGCTCGCCGGGCACCGGGCCAAGGGTGAGGACGTGCACGTCTTCACCGACGCCGCCGCGGCCGAGGGCGGCACCTTCCTGCTGCCGGTCACCGAACGCGGCACCGAGATCGGCCCCGTCGTCCAGGACGCCATCCAGTCGGCGATCCTCGGCCAGACCTCCCCCGAGGACGCCCTGAAGTCGGCCAACGACAAGGTGAACGGCCTCCTCGACTGACCGTCCGGGCACCCCTGTCCGTACCCGTACCCCCCTCACCCGCAAGGAGATCCATGGCCCAGCTCGTAGAACTCGACGGGCGCGCGTTCGCCGTCGAGCTCGAAGGCGACGCCCCGCCCCAGGCCGTCGACGGCGGTCTGCTGCTGCCACCCGGCCGGACGGCCGTGCTGCACGGGCTCGGTGACGCGCTCTTCTACCGGCACGGACACAACTCGTGGAGCCCGTGCGGCTGGCGCCGGCTCTCCGAGCCCCCGCTGCGCATCGAGAGCGCCGAACGCCGGCTCACCGCCGACGACACCGTGTGGGACGACCCGGCCCGGCACCACTCCTCCGCCGTCGCCGCGCTGGAGGGCGCCGACGGACGGGTGCTGCTGCTCGGCGCGCTCGGCCTGGACATCCCCCGCCTCACCGCCGACCAGGACACCCTGGTCGGCTGGTCCGAGCGGGCCGGGGCGCCGTGGTTCCTGGCCCACGGGAGCGAGGAGGAGGTGTTCGCCGCCTACGCCCGGCACCTGGCCGCCCGGCTGGGGCACAGCGGCAAGCGGGCCGGCAACGTGTGGTGCAGCTGGTACGCGTACTACGAGAACATCACCGAGGAACAGCTCACCAAGGACATCACCGCCCTGCGCGGGCTGCCCTTCGACGTCGTCCAGGTCGACGACGGCTGGGAGCGGGCGGTGGGCGACTGGGAGGCCAACGACAAGTTCCCCTCCGGGATGCGGGCGCTGGCCGACCGGATCACGGACGCCGGGCTGCGGCCGGGACTGTGGATCGCCCCGTTCATCGTGCTGCCCGACTCCCGTACCGCCCGAGAGCGGCCGGAGCTGCTGCTGCGCGACGCCGCCGGCCAGCCGGTGGTGGCCGGGCACAACTGGGGCACCGGCTACTGGGCGCTCGACCTCACCCTGCCCGCCGCCCGGGAACACCTGCGGGAGACGATCCACCGGGTCAGCCGGGAGTGGGGGTTCACCTACCTCAAGCTCGACTTCATCGGCGCCGGCACGGCGGCCGGCGTCCGGTCCGCGGACACCGGCCGGGAGGAGGCGTACCGGGCCGGCCTCGCCGTCATCCGGGAGGCGGCGGGTCCGGACGCCTACCTGCTCGGCAGCGGCGCCCCGCTGCTGCCCTCGCTCGGACTGGTCGACGGCATCCGCAGCGGCCCCGACGTGGCCCCGCTGTGGGAGCACTACGCCACCCAGGACCCCTCGGACGCGCTGGCCCGCAACGCGGTGGTCAACACCGTGCACCGGCTGTGGCAGGCACCGCTGCTGGAGGTCGACCCGGACGTGGTGTACTTCCGCAGCCGCCTCAACCTGCTCACCGAGCCGCAGCAGAGCCTGCTGCGCGACCTGGCCGACATCTGCGGGTTCCGGGCGGTGTCCGACCCGCCGGGCTGGCTGCGCCCCGAGGAACTGGACGCGATGACCGCCTACTTGACCGCCCGGCCCGAGGTGCGCAGGCTCGGCCGGTACCGGTTCGCGCTGGACGGACGGGAGGTGGACTTCACCCCGGCGGTGGCGCCCGAGTCGGAGCAGCGGTATCCGATCGCGTAATCCCGGACCTGGGCGTTCCTGGCATGACCACCGCCGGTAATTAGTAAACTGCTCAGCATTATCCGGCGGTGGTCACCGCAACGCCTCCAGGGAGCACCAGCATGGCGACGACCGGAACAGACATGTCCCGGATGCGCGAGATGAACCAGCTGTCCATCGTGGGCGCGCTGCGCGGCAACCCGCCCTCGACCGTCACCGAGCTGGCGGGCCGGGCCGGGCTGTCCCGGCCCGCGGTGGACGTGCTGGTGCAGGCGCTGGTCGCCGACGGGTGGGCGGAGGTCGAGGAGCCGGGGGCCAGCAGTGTGGTGGGGCGGCCGGCCCGCCGGTACCGGTTCCGGGCCACCGCCGGGCATGTGCTCGGCATCGACATCGGCGTGCACAAGATCCTGGTCGTGCTGAGCGACCTGGAGGGCCGTCTGGTGCGGACGGTGCGCCGCCCGGCCGACCCGGAGGCGGCGCCCGAGGCCCGGCTCGCGGCGGTGGACGGTGTCATCGACGAGGTGCTGCGGGGCGCGGGCATGGGGCCGGCCGACATCTGGGCGGTGACGGTCGGGGTGACCGGGCCGGTCGACGCCACCGGCCGCACCACCCTGTTCACCCCGCTGCCCGGCTGGCACACCACCGATCCGGCCGCCCACCTGGCGGCCCGCTTCTCCTGCCCGGTCCAGGTGGAGAACGACTGCAAGCTGGCCGCCGTCGCCGAACGCTGGAACGGCGTCGCCCAGGACGCCGACGACATCGTCTACCTGCTGGCCGGCCTGCGCACCGGCGCCGGTCTGATCCTCGACGGCACCCTGCGCCGCGGCCACGGCGGCGCCGCGGGCGAGATCGGCGCCCTCAAGGCGGTGCGCTGGCTGTCCGCTCCCGAGCACCTCCAGAACTGTCCCGGCGTACCGGCGACGGCCGCGCCGGGCGAGGCGGCCGCCTGGGTGTTCCAGGCCGCCCGGGACGGCGACCGGGAGGCCCGCAAGGCGGTCCGCCGCTACACCCGCGACCTCGCGGTGGGGGTCGCCGCGCTGGTGCTCGCCCTGGACCCGCAGGTCGTCGTCTACGGCGGCGGCTTCTCCCGCTCCGCCGACGTGGTCCTGGACCCGCTGCGCCGCGAACTCACCAAGCACTGCCTGCGGTTGCCGGAACTGCGCGCCTCCACCCTCGGGGACGAGAGCGTGGCGCTGGGAGCGGTGCGCCTGGCCCTGGACGAGGTCGACGCCCGGCTGCTCAGCGACGGCCTGGCGGCCCCGGCCGCGCCCCGGCGCTAGCCCAGCGCCGGCCCTCCCCCGCCGGGGCACGCCGGGAACCGGTCAGGCGGGTGTCTCGGCGGTGGCGGTCAGCACCGCGCGGCCGAGGATGTGGCCGGCCATGGTGAAGCCGAGGACCGCCGGGGTGGCGTCGGCCGGGACGCCGATGGTGTCGACGTCGAGGGCGTGCACCACCACGAAGTAGCGGTGCGGGCCGTGCCCGGCCGGCGGCGCGGCGCCGAGGAAGCGGGCCGCGCGGGCGTCGTTGGGCAACTGGTAGGCGCCCTCGGGCAGCGCCGCCCCGGTGTCGTCGCCGGCGCCCTCGGGCAGGTCGGTGACGGTGGCCGGGAGGTCGGCGACCGCCCAGTGCCAGAACCCGGACCCGGTGGGGGCGTCGGGGTCGTAGACGGTGACCGCGTAACTCCTGGTGCCCTGCGGGGCGCCGCTCCAGGACAGCTGCGGGGAGCGGTCCCGGCCGCCGGGAACGCCGGAGATGCCGGAGTACTGGTCGAGCGCCCAGGCACCGCCGTCGGCGACGGTCGTGCTGGTGACAGTGAAGGAGGCCGCCTCGGGGAGACGGGCGAAGGGGTCGTTGGCGCTCATCACGTCGGTCCTCTCACAAGGTTCTCGGTACGGGCCTGTCGGCCGATGAATCGACCGTAACATGGATAATCGATTATTCAGCCGATCGTCTACGATGGTCCCATGACGCAGACGGCTCCCCCCTCCCCTCCCCCATCGGGCAAGCGGATGCTCTCCGAGCAGGTCCACGCGCGACTGCGGGACGCGATCATGCGCGGCCGGCACGCGCCGGGCGACGCCCTGAAGCCGCAGGACCTCGCCAAGGCGCACGGCGTGAGTCTGGCCGTGGTGCGCGAGGCGCTGGTACGGCTGGTCGGCGAGGGCTACGCCGACCGGCTGCCCAATCGCGGCTTCGCCGTCCCGGCCTTCTCCGACCGCCGCTGGCAGGAGATCGCGGAGGCCCGCCGCACCGTCGAGCCGGCGATGCTGCGCATGTCGGTCGAGCGCGGCGACGTCGACTGGGAGGCCCGGGTGCGCGCCGCCCATCACCGGCTGGCCCGCACCCCGCCGTACGCGCCCGAGGAGGGCGACTACTACACCGCCGCCTGGGCCGAGGCCCACCGGGTCTTCCACCGCACCCTGCTGGAAGGCTGCGGCAACGCCGTCCTGCTGGAGACCTTCGACCGGATGTGGACCGCGAGCGAACTGACGCGCCGCTGGTCGGCACAGCGCGATCCCGGCCGGGACGGCGTCGAGGAGCACCGCCGGCTGGAGGAGGCGGCGCTGGCCCGGGACGCCGACACCGCGGCCGAGGTACTGGTGCGGCACCTCACCCTGACCGCGGCGGCGCTGACCGAACCGCCCTCCGGTCAGCGCCGGGAGAGGTAGAGGCCGAAGGCCGTGTGCAGGACCTTGTTGAGCGGGTGTTCCCATTCGCCGAGGTACTCGACGGCCTCACCGCCGGCGCCGGCCTTGAAGCGGAGCAGTCCCAGCAGGTGGTTGCCCTCCTCCAGGGTGTCGGTGATGCCGCGGAAGTCGTAGACGGCGGCCCCCCGTTCATGGGCGTCGCACATCATGCGCCACTGGAGGGCGTTGTTGGGCTGGACCTCGCGGCTGCGGCCGGTGGAGGCGCCGTAGGAGTACCAGACGTGTGCGCCGACGGTCAGCATGGTCGCGGCGGCGAGGGTGTCGCCGTCGTGGTGGGCGAGGTAAAGGCGCATGCGGCCCGGGTCCTCGGCGCGCAGCGCGGTCCACATCCGCTGGAAGTAGGAGAGCGGGCGGGCGACGAAGCGGTCCCGCTCGGCGGTCTCGGTGTAGAGGGTGTGGAAGACCGGCAGGTCCTCGTAGCCGCCCTCGACCACCTTGACGCCGGCCTTCTCCGCCTTCTTGATGTTGCGGCGCCACTGCTGGTTCAGGCCGTGCTGGACCTCCTCCAGTGACCGGCCGGCCAAGGGCACCTGGAACACGTACTGCGGCTGCCCGGCCGCGAAGCCGTCCTCGCCGCCCGGTTCGGTCCGCCGCCAGCCCGCTCGGCGCAGCCGTTCGGCGATCTCGTCGGCCCCGGGCTCGCGCGTGGTGGCCTCGACGTCCCCCAGCCGCCTGGCCGCCGGGTCGGCGATCGCGGCCTTGACCGCGTCGGCGCTCCAGCGGCGGGCGACGACGGGCGGCCCCATCCGTACGGTGAAGGCGCCGCGCGCCTTGAGGTGGGCGAGCAGCGGTGCGAGCCACTGCTCCAGGTCCGGTGCGGCCCAGTCGATGACCGGGCCCTCGGGCAGGTAGGCGAAGTACCGCCGCACCTTCGGGAGCGGCCGCAGCAGCACCAGCCCGGCCCCGGCGAGCCGGCCCTCCCCGTCGAACCACCCCAGGCCCTCCGCCCGCCAGTCCGGCTTCACCTCACCCCACGAGGGGAGCTGTAGATGGCTCACCGAGGGCCGGGCCGCGGCGAAGGCCAGATGTTCCTCGCGGGTGATCACCTTCACGCGGTAGCTCATTGCGCAGCGCTCCTTTGTCGGGCGCACCAGCCTACTGACCCGAATGTCCGCTTTCGTGCATCACATGGCCGCGCCCTTGCATCCCCGGACCCACGAGCATATGATCGATTGAAATACAAATAATCGATTATATGAACCGGGGAAACATGGAGACGACCACCGCCCGCCGCTGCCACCACGCCGTCGCCCCACTGCACTCGGTCGTCTATTTCGCACCGGAGCACCGGGACGCTCTCGCGGCGCTCGGGCTGGACCGCGGGCCCATGTCCTACCTCGCGGGGCGTGCCGCTCCGCTCGGGGCGGTCGGGGCGGGTGCCGTCACGGCGACGTTCTACAACTTCGATCACGCGCAGGTGGCCCGGTGCCTCCCCGCCGCCTGGGCGGTGACCACGCCGGAAGCGGTGCTGGCCGCGCGGTTGCGTGGCGCGGACGGGACGCTGCGGCGGCTGCTCGGGAAGGAGGTGCTCGCGTCCGGGGAGATGGCGGAGGCGGCCGGGCTGGCGCTGCGCGCCGCCGAGGGGTGCCGCCGTGCGGGACGGCCGTTGTACGCCGCGAACGCCGACCTCCAGGTGCCCGAGGAACCGCATCTGGCCCTGTGGCACGCCGCGACGCTGCTGCGCGAACACCGGGGCGACGGTCACGTCGCCGCGCTGGCGGTCGCCGGGCTCTGCGGGCTGGAGGCGCTGGTTCTGCACAACGCCACCGGCGAAACCGTCACCTCGGCCGTGCTCAAGCAGACCCGCGGCTGGTCGGACGCCCGGTGGAGCGCGGCCGGGGACCGGTTGCGCGACCGCGGCCTGCTGGACGAGGCGGGAGACCTCACCGGGGCGGGCACCGCCCTGCGGGCCGACACCGAGGCGCTCACCGACCGCCTCGACACCGCGCCGTACGACCGCCTCGGGCCGGACGCCACCGCGCGGCTGACCGAACTGGCCGCCGGATTCACCCGGATCGCGCGGGCCGCGGGCGCCTTCCCCGCGGAGTTCTACGGCAAGGGCTGACCGGCCCGCCACAGGTCGCGCAGGAGCGCGATCTCGGCCATGTGGTGGATGAACTCAAGGTTGTCACCGGCCAGCACGTCGACGTACCTGTCGTCGGCGTGGGAGCCGTACGGGTACTGGGAGAAGCCGACCGTGTCGAGCTGTTCGTCGGTCACGGTGGCGACGCTCGCGCGCCAGCGGTCCAGCTCCGTCCAGAACCGGTCGAGTGCCGGGGCGGCGCGGGGCTGGAAGTCGACCAGGAGCCTCGGGTCCCGCCGCCGTGCGCCGAAGGTCCACTCCCACTCCCCGGCGAAGCAGGAGTGCAGGTGGCCCAGGCGCCAGGCGATGGTGGTGACCGGCGTCGCGGTGGGCTGCGGCGGGCCGGTGTGGGCGAGGACCTCCTCGACCCGTTCGACGCTCACGCTCCAGTCGTCGGCGATCCTCGCGACGGTCATGCCGCCCGCCGCCTGCCGGGCGACCTCCGCGTACTCGTTCCCCGGGATGTCCGGGGCGCCCAGGTCCAGCACGCACTCCCCGGGCCCGTACGCCCTCGGCGTCACCGCCTCCTGCCGGCGCCGGACGGACCAGCAGCCGGGGACCGGCTCCCACAGGTACTCCTCGTCGCCGAGCCCGGCCAGCCGTACCCGCGCCATCTCCCTGGCGTGGTCGAACTGGTCGAGCAACAGCTCCAGACGGCCGCCCATGCCGGCCCCCCCTTCCCGTGGTCGCGTCCCGCTGCGGAAGGTAACGCCTCGTCGCGCCGGGCGCGACCGGGTTTCCGCCGGTCTTCGCGACGGTGCCGTGGCCGGCCCGGGGCCGTACCCTCTGCGTGAGTGACCGGACCGGGACCAGGACCGGAACCGGACAGGAGGACGGGCGGGCCATCGGTGGACGTGACCGAGTCGGAACACGCCGCGCGGATCTCCGCGTACACGGCGGTGGGCACCCGGCTGGCGCTGTTCAGCGACCGCCGGCTGGCGCGGGCGGTGGCCGCGGCGCCGGGCCTCGGGTCGGGCATCGGCGGCCGGTCGGCACGGCTGGAGGTGGACGGCACCCCCGTCTTCGTCAAACGGGTGCCGCTGACGGACGTCGAACTGCTGCCCCGGCACGTACGCTCCACCGCCAACGTCTTCGGCCTCCCCCTCTTCTACCAGTACGGGGTCGGGTCGACGGGGTTCGGTGCCTGGCGCGAGCTGGCCGCCCACGTCATGACCACGGGGTGGGTGCTGCGGAACGCGTACGCGGGTTTCCCGCTGCTCCATCACTGGCGGGTGCTGCCGGACACTCCCCCGGCCGGTTTCGTGGACGCGTTCGGTGGGGTGGCTGGGGCGGTCGCGCACTGGGACGGGTCACCGGCCGTGCGGCGCCGGCTGGAGGCGATCGGGCGCTCCGCGCACAGCCTGGTCCTGTTCCTGGAGTACGTGCCGCGGACGCTGGCCGGGTGGCTCGGCGAGCACCGGGCCGCGGGCGGGGCGGCGGACGGCTACCGGTGGGTGGAGGAACAACTGCTGCGCGGCACGCGCTTCATGAGCGAGCACGGACTGGTCCACTTCGACGCCCACTTCGCCAACCTGCTCACCGACGGACGGCGCGTCCTCTTCGCCGACTTCGGGCTGGCGCTGAGCCGCCACTTCGACCTCTCGGCCGAGGAGACCGCCTTCCTCACCCGGCACCTCACCTACGACCGCTCCTACGCGCCGGCCCATCTGCTCCGCCACCACCTGCCCGAAGCGGTGCGCGGCGGCGCCGGGTTCGGCACCTTCCTCGGGGAGTGGCGCGCGGGCCGCCGGCCGGACGGGGTCGCCGCCGGCCTCGGCGCGCTCATCGACCGGCACGCCGGGCACGCCGCGGTCCTGGACGACTTCCACCACCGGCTGCTCACCCGGAGCAAGCGCACCCCGTTCCCGGCGGCCGGGATCGAGCGGGCGCTGCCCAAAGGCGACGGCGGTGGGACCCCGGCCGCTACCCGCCGGTGAACTCCGGGGCGCCCCGGTCTCCCTGCTCCGACCCGGCCAGGGCCGCCGTCGCCAGGTGGTCGCGGAACCAGCGGTGGCCCGGGTCGGCCGCGTTGCGCGGGTGCCAGGCCATGCCGAGTTCGAGGGGGGCCAGGTCGAGGGGGATCGGGAAGGTGCGCAGGCCCAGCGCGGCGACCGTGCCGGGGAGCCAGTCGGCGAGGGTGAGCGCGACCAGGTCGGTGTCCCGGGCCAGCATCATCGCGCTGGTGTGACTGGGCACCACGACCGCGACCCGGCGCTTCAGCCCGCGTTCGGCGAGCGCCGTGTCGATGGGACCGGACCGCTTGCCGAGCCGGGAGATGCCGATGTGCCCGGCCGCGGCGAACCGGCGGGCGTCGATCCGTCCGTCGAACAGCGGATGACCCGCGCGCGCCACGCCGACCAGCCGCAGCCGGGTGAGCCGCCTGGTGCGGATCTCCGGGTCGAGGTGCCCGAGGACGCCCAGTTCGACGTCGACCGTGCCCTGCCGCAGCGCGGGGCCGCCCTCCACCGCCTCCGGCAGGAAGACCACGTCCACCTGGGGCGCCTCGACGCGGAGGCGGTCGGACAGGGTCCCGGCCAGCTTCGCGAGCAGCAGTTCGGTGGTCTGCACGGTGAAGGTGCGCTGGAGGTGCACGGCGTCGAACCCGGCGCCCGGCCGCAGCACCCGGTCGCAGCCGAGCAGCAACGCGCTCACCTCGTCCCGCAGTTCCAGAGCGCGCGGGGTCGCCACCATGCCCTGTCCGGCCCGGACCAGCAGCGGGTCGCCGACGGCCCGGCGCAGCCGGGCCAGGGTGCGGCTGACGGCCGCGGGCGAGGTGCCCAGCCGCTCCGCGGCCCGGGTCACGCTGTTCTCCTGAAGCAGCGCGTCCAGCACCCGCAGCAGATTGAGATCCATCATCAAAGACACACCTGACCTGCGTTTTTACGTCTGAGTCAATTATGTGGTGCCTATTCTTGCATTGTCGTGGAATCGGCCGGTCAGCAGAGTGGAGGTGTTCACGGAACCCCCCTCACCTCTCGTAAGGAACCACCATGCAACCGTCCCCCCGCGCCGGCCGGGCAGGAGACGTCCTGGCCGTCGTCGACCAGAGCGGGCCGACCGTCTCGTTCCACGACGCCGCCGACGACCGGTACCTCGGCGCGCTCGACGTCCTCGCCGAGCCGCACGAGCTGTGCTTCGACCCGGTGCGGCGCCTGCTGTGGTGCACGGTCACCTACCGCTCGGGCTACTACCACGCCAACAGCGGCCGGCGCACCGAGCTGATCGCCATCGACCCCGACACCCGCGAGGTGGCCGAGATCGTCGACCTCGCCCCGGAACACGCGCCGCACGGCCTGGCGCTGGACGCGGCACGCGGCCGTCTCTACGTCACCGTGGAGGGCTCGACGGACCGGTCCGGCGGCGTCGTGGTGATCGACACGGCGACCCGTCGGCCGGTCGGCCGGATCGACACCGGCGCCCCCGGTGCGCACTGGATCGCCATCGACGCGGCCGGCCGGACGGGTTACGTCGCCAACAAGGAGGCGCCGTTCGTCTCGGCCGTCGACCTCGAACGAGGCGTCCTGACCGGGAAGGTGGCGGTGCCCGGCAGCGAGGGCGTCGCCGTCTCCGCCGACGGCGCGTACGCCTTCGTCGCCGCGCCCTACAGCGGCTCGTTCGCCGCCACCGGGGACGCGTCGGTGCCCGGTATCAGGGTCGTCGACACCCGGACGGCGTCCGTCGTCGACGTCCTGGTCACGGACGACCGGATCATGCCGGTGCATCTGACGTCGACCGGGCTGCTCCTCGTCGGTGAGGTGCGCGCGGACCACGATCCGGCGGACGGGTCCGTCCGGATGGCACCGGGCCGGCTCGTCGTCTTCGACACCGGCACCCGCGAGCGGCTGGGCGCGTTCGAGGTGGGGCACTGCCCGCTGACCATCACCTCGTCGCCCGACGGCCGGCTCGCCTACGTGGCCTGCTACGCCTCGTCCACCGTGCACGTCGTCGACCTGGCGTCGATGCGCGATGTGACCCGGCTCGCCATCGGCGGGCCCGGCGCCAGTGGCGCCCACGGCCTGGCCTACCTCCCGCGGACCGGCTGACCTCGGCCGTACCGCATCCCGCTTCCGTCACACGACAAGGAACACAGCAGCCAAATGATCGTCATCACCGCACCCACCAGCACCATCGGCCGCCGGCTCGTCACCGATCTGCTCGACCGGGGGGCGCCGCTGCGGCTCGTCGTCCGTGACGCCTCGCGGCTGGCTCCCGAGGTCCGAGAGCGCGTCGAGATCGTCGAGGGCTCGCACCGCGACGCCGCCGTCATCGACCAGGCGTGCGAGGGCGCCGAGGCCGTGTTCTGGCTCGCCCCGGGCGACGGGTCGGAGCCCGGCCCCGAGGTCGCCTACGTCGACTTCACCCGCCCCGCCTGCGCGGCGTTCGCCCGCCACGGCGTCCGGCGGGTCGTCGGTGTCTCCGCCCTCGGGCGCGGCACGCCGATGGCCGCGCGGGCCGGGCTGGTCACCGCCTCCCTGGCGATGGACGACCTGATCGCCGCCTCGGGCGTCGCCTACCGGGCGGTCGTCTGCCCCTCGTTCATGCACAACCTGCTCCACCAGGCCGGAACGATCAGGGAGAAGGGCATGTTCTTCCTGATGGCCCGGGCCGACCTGAAGGTGCCCACCGTCGCCACCCGCGACATCGCCGGCACGGCGGCCCGGCTGCTGCTCGACGACTCCTGGACCGGCTCCGGCGAGGTCCCCGTCCTCGGTCCCGAGGACATCTCCCCCGACCAGATGGCCGAGGTCGTCTCCGAGGTACTCGGCACCGAGGTCCGCTACCAGCAGATTCCGGGCGCGGCGCTCAAGGACCGCATGACGGGCTTCGGTTCGACCGCGGCGATGGCGCAGGCGATGGTCGACATGTTCGAGGCGAAGAACGAGGGCATGGACAACGCCGTGCCGCGCACCGCCGAGTCGACGACCCCGACCTCGTTCCGCCAGTGGTGCGAGGAGGTGCTCAGGCCGGCGGTGACGGGCTGACCGCACCGGCCCTCGCCCCGCTGCCCCCCGACCACGGGTTCTGACCGACCGTCAGATCCCGTGGTCGTGCAGGAAGGCGCGGAGCAGGTCGTCGTAGCCCGCGGGGTCCTCCAGGAACGCCGCGTGGCGCCGGCCCGCCAGTACCGTCGGCGCACCGCGCCACAGGGCGGCGTACGACAGGGACGCCACGTAGGCGTGGTTGACGAACGGGTCGTCGCGGCCGTCGATGACCGCGAGCGGCACTGGCGACTTCTCGACGAGGGCCTTCTGGTCCGAGTCCCGGCCGGCGGCGAACGACTCGAACATGAGCCGCCGGGCCCGCCCGTCCGTCCGTACCACGTCGTCGATCACCCAGGCGGGCGGCGGGACGACGGTGATCTGGGCGGCGAACTCGGCCGCCTGGCCGGCCGTGACGTGTTCGGTGCCGGCGTACCCCAGGGTCGGCAGGAAGCCGTCCGCCAGGGTGTGCCGGTTGACCGGCGGGGTGCCGGTCACCACGAGTCCGGCCAACCCGGGGAAGATCTGGCCGAGTTCGAGGCCGATGTGGCCGCCGAGCGACCAGCCGACGACGACGGCCCGGTCGATGCCCAGGGCGGCGAGGAACTCGGCGAGGGTGGCCGCGTAGCCGCGCTGCGTGTACGCGGCGCCGGGGTCCGTGGCGTCGTCGGACTCGCCGTGGCCGAGCAGGTCCGCGGCGAGCAGCCGCCGTCCCGCGAAGTCGTCGGCGA
This sequence comes from Streptomyces sp. JW3, assembly GCF_052216785.1. NCBI lineage: Bacteria > Bacillati > Actinomycetota > Actinomycetes > Kitasatosporales > Streptomycetaceae > Streptomyces > Streptomyces sp. JW3. The sequence continues at coordinate 50,453 of NZ_JBQOUX010000043.1, forward strand.
GCTGGGCGTGGAAGACCTTGCGGGAGGCGGAGTTGCCGTGCACGAACAGCAGCGGCGGCGCGGCCGAGGAGCCCTCCGGGCCGGTGTCCGTGTAGGCGACCCGTCCGTACCGGGTCGCCGCGTACCGGGTGGCGCCGGGCAGCCTGGGCGATTCGTGTTCTGCGTCCATGGGGCATGGTAACGAGGGAGGTCACGCCTGCGGTCCGGCGGGCGGGGTCCCGTCGGGCGGCTCGGCCGCCGGGTCGCCGGTGCGGCGCTGGGTGGTGCCGGGCTCGCCGGTGTCCCGGTGCCAGACCACCACCAGTTCGTCCCGGGCGCCGAAGCGCACCAGGTGGCGGCCGACCACGTCCTCGAGCCGGGCCAGCCGGTCGGCCGGCGCCTCCACGGTCAGCAGCAGGGCTCCTTCGGTGGCGGTGAGGGTGCCGGTGCCGTCCTGGAGGACGAGGTGGCCCTCGGCGGCCGCCTCGTCCCAGTCGGTACGGGCCCGCCGGCCGAGGTGGGCGGCGAGCTGTCTGGCGTAGCGGTGCGGGCGGTCGGTGGCGACACGGGCCTGTGAGCGGGGCACGGGCGACTCCCTGGGAGACGGTCGGACGGCGGCACGTCCCCTGACTACCAGGACCGGGCCGCCGCCATGCCACGCCCGCCGCAAGCTATGCGTGCGCCCTCACAGGGCCTCGTGGTTGGCCCAGACGACCCGGTAGGGGTAGCGGGACTGCCGGCGCCGGATCAGGTCCTCGGCCCCGGGCACGGTGAACACCGCGTCCAGGGCGTCGTGGTCGGCCACGCCGAGCCGGATGATCGCGTCGGCCACGAAGGAGGGGGCGTGGTCGTCGCCGGGGACCCGCCGCGCTGCGGCTGTCGATCGCGCAGCCGGCGCTGTCGAAGGCGATCCGGCGCGTGGAGACGCGGCTCGGCGTCCAACTGCTGGTCCGCACCAGCCGGCACGTCTCGCTCACCCCCGCCGGAGAAGCGCCGCTGCGCCACGGCCGGGACGCGCTGGACGCGGTCCGGGTGGCGGCCCGTGCCGCGCGTCGGGCCGGTGACGACCAGATCCGGCTGCGGCTCGTGATCAAACCCGGTGGTGACGCCGCCCTGCTGTCCGGCATCCTCGCGGCGTACGCCGGCCGGCCCGACGCACGGCGGGTGGACATCCTGTTCGGCGGTGCCACCGACCGCGCCGACCACGTCCGGAACGGCCGGGCCGACGTGGCGCTGCTGTACGCGCCGTTCGACGACCTCACCGGCCTGGCGCACCACACCCTGTGCACCGAGGGACGGGTCGCGGTGCTGCCGCCGGAGCACCGGCTGGCCGCCCGTGCGGAGCTGCGGCTGACCGATCTGGCGGGCGAGACGCTGCCGCGCTGGAAGGGGGTGCGCTGGACGGGCGTCCCCGACGACGGCAGCGGCCCGGAGATCACGGACGTGCCGCAACTGGTCCAGTTGGTCATGGTGGGGCGCGTGGTGGCGGTCCTGCCGCGGTCGCTCGTCGAACCCGTCCACCCGCGACTGGTGTACCGGCCGGTCACCGACGCGGCCCCAGCAGCCTGGTCGTCGCCTGGTCCCGGCTCGACCGCCGGCCGCTCGTCGCCTCCTTCGCCGAGGCGGCGGTCACGGCGGCGCGCCGAGTGTGAGGAACGAGCGGCGTCGGCCACCGGGGCCGGCCCCGCCGACGAAGCGGCGGGCGCCGTCCGTCTCGGTGCCCCCGCTCAGGCCGGTGTCCGCACGGCCCGGTCCGTCCGGGGCGCGTCCGGTACGACGCGGCGGCGGCGGGCCGGCAGGCCGAGGGTCGGGTGGGCGACGCCCCAGGCCGCGCCCTTGCAGACCAGTTCCTTGTAGAGGGCGGCGAGCCTGCCGGTCAGGGCCGCGCCGACCGACCGGTCGTCGGCGGTGACGTACTGGATCAGCCCCTCGCGGCGGCCCAGCGAGACGCACTGGTTGAAGTAGCGGATCGGCAGGTTCGGCAGCTTGCCACCGGTCAGCCGGGCCGCGATGGCGTCGGCCGCCTGCCAGGCGGTGGGGCCGCCCGAGGCGCACGACATGCGCAGCGGCTGGTCGCCGGGGCCCATCGCCAGGGCGGCGTCGCCGACCGCGTACACGTCCGGGTGGGACACCGAGCGCATGGTCGGGTCCACCACGATCTGCCCCGTGCCGGTGACTTCCAGGGCGGTGGCCCGGGCGATGGGGTGGGCCGCGAAGCCGGTGGTCCACACGGTGACCTCGGCCGGTAGGGCGGTGCCGTCCGCGGTGCCGACCCGGCCGGCCGCGACGGCGGTGACGGCGGTGTGCTCGTGCACGGTGATGCCCAGTCCGTCGACGACCTTCCGCAGGTGCCGGCGGCCCTTGGCGGAGAGCCGGTCGCCGAGGGCGCCGCGGGTGACCAGGCCGACGGCGAGGTCCGGACGGGCCTCGGCGAGCTCGGTCGCCGCCTCCAGGCCGGTGAGGCCGCCGCCGACGACGACCACGGGCCGCCCGGCGCCGAGGCCGGCCAGCCGCTCGCGCAGCCGGCGGGCGCCGGGCCGGCTCGCGATCTCGAAGGCGTGCTCGGCGACGCCGGGGACGTCCTGGTCGTGCCGGCCGCTGCCGAGGGCGTACACGAGGGTGTCGTAGGCCAGTTCGCCGGTGCCGCCGGCCGGGTCCGCGACGGTGACGGTGCGGCGGTCGACGTCGACGCCGGTGACCCGGGCGATCCGCAGCCGTACGCCGGTGCCGGCGAACATCTCGCTCAGCGGCCGGGGCCGCAGGTCCTGGCCGGCCGCGAGCTGGTGCAGCCGGACGCGTTCGACGAAGTCGGGCTCGGCGTTCACGAGGGTGACGGTCACGTCGTCGCGGTGCAGCCGCCTGGCGAGGCGGCCGGCCGCGATCGCTCCGGCGTAGCCGGCGCCGAGGACGATGATGCGGTGCTGCATGTTCCTGCTCCTGTCTGCGCGGGTCCAGCCCTTCTCGGGTGCGCTTTCGCCCTTGAACCGGGCAGCCGGGCCGTTCCTGACAGAAGCGTGATGTGACGCCCCTCACACCGGGGGTTTGTGGTCAGAAGGCGTGGAACAGGGGTGCCCCGTGCTCGGTGGCGGCCCACGCCTCGGTGGCGCGGCGGAGCTTGTCGGGGTTGGCCTGGCTGCGGAACGCGGCGATGCCGTCGGCGGTGATCTCCAGGCACATGACGCCGACGACCCGCCCGTCGACCACGGCCACCACGGCCGGGCCGCCGTTGGCGCTCGTGAGGTGGATCTCGGGCGAGCCGCCGACCAGCGCGCGCTTGGCCCGCGCCGGTTTGAACAGGCCGCGCATGAACTTCGCGACGGCGACGGCGCCTTCGAACGCCTTGGTGCGGGCCGGCACCTTGCCGCCGCCGTCACCGACCGCGACGGCGTCGGCGGTGAGCAGTTTCACCAGGGTCTCGGTCCGCCCGCTGGTGGCGGCCGCCAGGAACTCCTCCACCACCCGCCGGGCGGCGGCCCGGTCGACCTCGCCGCGGGCCCGGCCGTCGGCGAGGTGCTTCTTGGCCCGGTGGAAGAGCTGCTGGCCGGCCGCCTCGGTGAGGTCGAGGATCGCGGCGATCTCCCGGTGCGAGTAGCCGAATGCCTCCCGCAGCACGTACACCGCCCGTTCCTTGGGGGACAGCCGCTCCATGAGGGTGAGGACCGCGTACGAGACCGACTCGCGCCGCTCGGCGGTGTCGGCCGGGCCGAGCATCGGGTCGCCGGTCAGCAGCGGCTCCGGCAGCCACTGGCCCACGTAGGTCTCGCGCCGCGCGCGGGCCGAGCCGAGCTGGTTGAGGCACAGGTTGGTGAGGACCTTCGTCAGCCACGCCTCGGGGACCTCGATGCGCTCGACGTCGGCGTGCTGCCAGCGCAGGAAGGTCTCCTGCACGATGTCCTCGGCCTCGCTCGCGGAACCGAGGAGGCGGTAGGCGATGGCCTCCATACGGGGCCGGGCGGCCTCGAACCGGTCCACGTCCTGCACGGTCAGCGGCATGCCCCGGATCCTATCCGCAGGACAACCGGCGTACTCCGCGCGGCGGTCGGTCAGTCGGCGACGACGGCGACGACGGCCGCGGCGGCGGCGTCCTGGCGGGTGGTGGCCCAGGCGACATGGCCGTCGGGGCGGATCAGGGCGGCGCGCACCCCGGCCCAGCCGGCCGGTGGCCGGTCGAGCGGGCCGGCGTGCACGGCGAGTCCCGGCCGCGCGAGGCCGCCGAGGGTGCCGCCGGCCGTGAGGTCGAGCAGGAGGTACGCGTCCGGCCGCAGCAGACCGAACAGGCCGGTGTCGGCACCGGTGAGGGCCAGGTCGGGGGCGCGGGTGCCGGTGAGGGGGTGGGCCGCCGGGTCGGCGGCGGGGTAGCGCACGGCGAGCGCGGTGAGCCGTTCGGCGAGCGCGCGGGCGAACGCCGGCTGGTCGGCGATCATGCCGCTGAGCAGGGAGCGCAGGGCCAGGCCCTCGGGTGTGAAGGTGGCCAGCAGGGAGGTCTGGGCCTGACTGTGTTCCGCCAACTGGGCTCCCACCGGGTGCCGTTCGGTGTGGTAGGTGTCCAGCAGACCGTCCGGGGCCCAGCCGTTCAGGGTCGCGGCGAGCTTCCAGCCGAGGTTGTGCGCGTCCTGGATGCCGACGTTCATGCCGACTCCCCCGGCGGGGAAGTGCTGGTGGGCCGCGTCGCCCGCGAGCAGCACCCGGCCCCGGCGGTACGCGGCGGCCAGCCGAGTGGCGTTGCCGAAGCGGGAGAGCCAGGACGGGTCGCGCATGCCGAAGTCGTCGCCCGTGACGGCGAGGACCTTGTGCCGCAGCTCGTCGAAGGCGAGGTCGCCGGGCCAGTCGGTGGTGAGTCCGTCGGGGCTGAGACCGACCAGGCGGAACCGCCCGCCGGGCAGCGGCGCGACCATCAGCCCGCCGTGCGGTCCGGCGGCGCTGAAGCCGGGCCGCGGCGGCCGGTCCAGGGCGACGTCGCCGAGCCAGCCGAGGACGGTGGAGGGCGTGCCGGGGAAGTCGATGCCGGCGGTGGTGCGCACGGTGCTGCGGGTGCCGTCGCAGCCGACGAGGTGGTCCGCCTCCGTCTCGTACGCCCCCCGCGGCCCCGCCACCCGCACGGTCACCGAGCCGGCCTGCTCGGTGAACCCGGTGACCCGGTGTCCGCGCCGGATCGTGGCTCCCCGGGCGAGCGCGTGCCGTTCGAGCAGTTCCTCGGTGCGGGCCTGGGGCAGGGCGAGGGTGTACGGGAACGGGGTGTCCAGGTCCCGGAAGTCGAGCCGTTCGTCGAGGGAGGCGAAGTGGCCGGTGGGAATGCGCAGCCCCTCGGCGAGGAACGGCCGGTGGGCGCCGCGCGCGGCCAGGACCTCGAGGGTGCGCGGGTGGATGGTGAGCGCCTTGGAGCGCGCGTCGATCTCGGTGCGCTGCTCCATGACGGTGACGGGGACTCCGCCCAGCCGCAGTTCGGCGGCGAGCCAGAGGCCGACGGGGCCGCCTCCGGCGATGACGACATGACGCTGTGACATGGACTCAGCCTTTCCTGGTCACCTTCTCGGGCACGCCCCGGTCGCTTTATTGGTCACTGACCAAGGGCGGGTGTCCGCAGTAAACTAGGTCAATGACCAATAAGCAACCGGCCGAGCGTCTCGCGCCCGGCACCGTGATCCGGGCCGCGCTGGAGCTGCTGGACGAGAAGGGCCTGGACGCGCTCTCCACCCGGGCGGTCGCCCAGCGGCTCGGGGTGCGGATGAACACCGTGCTGTGGCATGTGAAGACCAAGGCCCGGATGCTGGAGCTGATGGCGGACGCGGTGGTCGGGGAGATCCCGCTCGACGACCTGCCGGCCCGGCCGGACCAGCGCGTCCGTGAACTGGCCCGCCGCTACCGCCGCGCGCTGCTGGCCCACCGCGACGGCGCCGCGCTCGTCGTCGGCACCTACGCCGCCGATCCGGGCACCCTGCGGTTCGCCGAGACGTTCGTCGCCGCGTTCCTCGACGGCGGCCGGTCCGAACGCGAGGCGGCGTGGACGGTCTGGACGGTCCTCTACTTCACGCTCGGCCTCACCCAGGAGGAACAGGCGGCGCAGCGCCAGTCGCCGGGCGACCGGCTGGCGGAGTCGGTGTCACCCGCGACCCACCCGGCCCTGCACCGCGTTCTCGGCCACCTCACCGGGGGCTCCTTCGACGAGCGCTTCGAGTTCGGCCTGGCCGCGGTCCTCGACCGGCGCTGACCGGGGACGACGGACGCGCAGCGCGGCGCGGCCACGACCGCCTCGGTCGCGCCCGCGAGCAGCGCGTCGTCGGAGGCGGCATCCCGGGAGTGGTTCCCCAGCGGCAGACGGCGCAGGTCGGTGACGAGCGCGCGGGGGGGGGGTGCCGGTGTCCAGCACGTGGACGCCCGGCCGGGCGTCGGCTGGGCGCCGGTGGCGTCCGCGCAGCCGGTCAGCAGACCCGTCAGGCGCAGGAGGGGCGCCGCGAACACAGTGCCGTCCGGTGGTTCGCGGCGCCGGCACGGCGCTTCGGGGAGGGGCTCGCCGACCGTTCGACGCGGCGGGGCGAAGCCGCTGCGGTCGCCGGGCCGGGGCAGCTCGGGGGTGTTCCCCAACTGCGCGGACCCGCCGGGCCGGACGGCGTTCCAGGTCGCGTCCGCGCACCGGTCCCGCCCCGTGGTGATCACGCGGACCCGGCGGGTCGGGCCGTGGTCGGCCGCAGCACCAGGCAGAGGAAGCCGAAGACGTCCCGGTAGCCGCGCAGCCATTCCGTGCGCCGGGCGGTGGCCGTCGCGAGGACCTCCGCGCTGTCCGGCCCGGCGGGGTGGTCCAGGGCCCAGCCGGCCAGTGCGCCCCAGCAGGACCACTCGTAGTCGTCCAGTTCCCGGCGGGTGCTGACGTGGCCGTACACGGGGGTCCAGCCGTCGGCGACCACCCGGTCGACGGTGGTCGCCAGGTCGGTGAGGTCGCCGAGCAGGTCGACGGCGCGCGGGGACGGGGTGCCGTCCCAGAAGCCCTCGCCGATCAGGACCCGGCCGCCGGGGGCGAGGTGTGCGCGGGCCGCGGCGAGGGTGGGGAGCAGGCCGCCGAAGGCGTGCGTGGCGCCGATGCTGAGGACCAGGTCGAAACCGGGTACGGGGGCGAAGTCCGCGGCGTCCTGGTGGTGCAGGACGAGGCGTTCCGCGACACCGCGGTCCCGCGCCGCCCGGCGGGCCCGGGCCAGGGCGTCCGCGGCGGTGTCGACGCCCTCGGCCCGCAGCCGGGGGCGCTCGGCCAGGGCGCGCAGCAGCCATTCCGCGCCGCCGCAGCCGAGGTCGAGGACCCGCTCGTCGTCCGGCCGGAGCGCGCGGTCGAGCAGCCGGCGTACCGAGTCGTCGTCGAGTGGGGCCTTGACCGGGTGGTCGGTGTGGGCGATGGCGGAGATCCGTGCACGGTTCACCGGGGCACCCTGTCAGCCCGCTCGCCCGGGCCGCACCTCCTTTTCGGCCGTCCGCCTCAGCCGGACAGCGCCTCCAGCGACCGGCCCTTGGTCGAGGTCGACAGGGTGAGGGTGAGGACGCAGCCCGCGGCCAGGACGGCGCAGATCAGGGTGAACACGCCGCCGAAGCGCAGGGAGGCGTACATGGTGCCGATGATCATCGGGGCGGTGATGCCGCCGACGCGGCTGAACGCGTCGGAGGTGGCGGCGGCCATCGAGCGCAGCCGGGTCGGGTACACCTCGGGGAGGTAGGTGTACAGCGGCGCGTACAGGCCGTTGAGGAAGAAGCCGAGCAGGATGCTGAGGACGAGGACGGCGGTGTTGCTGTCGGCCTGGGAGACCAGGTAGGCGCAGACCGTGGAGGCGGCCAGGCAGGTGACGATGGACCACTTGCGGTCGGTGCGGTCGGCCAGCCAGGCGGCCGGGTAGTAGCCGGCGACCTGGGCGATCTCCACCAGCAGCGCGTAGCCGAAGCTGTCGGTGACGCTCATGCCGCGGTCCAGCAGCATGCTGGGCAGGAACGTCAGGAAGCCGTAGTAGGCGAAGCTGGCGATGAAGAACATGCTCCAGGTGACGATGGTCTGCCGCAGGTAGGGGCCCTGCCAGAGGGCGGCGAACTGCCGGGCCGCGCTCAGGTCGGTGTCCCGTTCGGCCGCCGGGGACGGTTCGGGGTCGGGCAGCGGGCGGCCGGTGCGCCGCCGTACCTGCTCCTCCAGGGCCGCGACGATCTCCTCGGCCTCCTGGTCGCGGCCCTTGAGCAGCAGGTAGCGCGGGGACTCGGGCAGGGTGCGGCGCCACCACAGGGCGAGGATCACCGGCAGTCCGACCAGGACCAGGCCCCACCGCCAGCCGTGGTCGACCCGGGCCACCACGAACGTGCCGATGAGCGCGGCCAGCACGTAGCCGAGCCCGAAGAACCCGGCCAGCGAGCCCACGTACTTGGCGCGGGCCTGCTTCGGCGCGAACTCGGCGAGGTAGGGGATGACGATGTTGACGTTGACCCCGACGCCGACGCCCGCGAGGAAGCGCAGGACCAGCAGCAGCGAGTAGTCGGGGGCCAGCGCGGACAGCAGGGTGCAGCCGCTGTACAGGACGAGCGACCACAGCAGCAGGGGTTTGCGGCCGATCCGGTTGCCGGCCAGGGCGAGGGCGAGGTCGCCGACGAAGGCGCCGGCCAGGGTGGCGCTGGCGATCAGGCCCTGCTGGGAGCCGCTCAGCGCGAACGCCGTGGTGATCAGCGGCAGCAGGAACGACATGATGCCCAGGTCGAGGCCGTCCAGGGTGGTGCTCAGACCGCCCTGGGCGAGGATGCGGCCCTGCAGCCGGGTCATCGGGAGCCGGTCGATGCGTGCGGTGAGCCGGGCGGCGGCGTCGGGTTCGGGGACGTCGGCGACGGCGATGGGGGCCGGGACCGATTTGCGCGGCCCCTTCTGGCTCTGCTCATATGTCATGGCCCGTCGGCCTTTCGGTGCAAGGGCGGCCCCGTGTCCATGGCGTGGAGGGCGGGGCGGCCGTCGGTGGGCGAGTACAGGCCGGGCGGCGGACCGTTGCCGCGGTGCCGCCCGGTCTGGTTCAGGCGGGTGTCAGTCGCCGGTGTGCGGCCGGAACGCGGTCTCGTACAGCCGGAGCCAGTTGCCGCCGACCACGGCCGCCGCCTCGGCTTCGGTGAAGCCGAACCGCTCGGTGAGCCGGCCCGCCACCCGGGACAGTCCGGCGGCGTCCGTCAGCCACTCGGGGCCGGCCGCGGCCGTGCCCAGGTCCGCGCCGCGCTGTTCGCCGCGCGTCCAGCGCCCCTTGCGCATCCACCCGAACTCGGCCGGCCCGGCCTTGGGGCTCAGGTCGGTGCCGATGGCCACGTGCCGCACTCCCATCAGCTCCACCGTGCGGGCCACCATCGCGCACCAGTCGTCCAGGGTCGCGGCGTAGCGGCCGGCGATGGAGGCGTAGGTGGCCAGGCCCAGGACGCCGTCCCGTTCCGCCAGCGACTTCAGGGTGGTGTCGGCCACGTTGCGCGGATGGTCGTACAGGGAACGGGGGTTGGCGTGGGTGATGGCCACGGGGACGGCGGAGTGGTCGATGGCGTCCCGGCGGGTGCGCTCGCCGGAGTGGGACAGGTCCACCAGCATCCCGGCCGCGTTCATCTCGCGGACCACTTCCCGCCCGAAGCGGGTCAGTCCCGGGTCGCTGTCCTCGTAACAGGAGCCGCCGAACTCGTTGTTGTTGTTGTACGTCAGCTGCATCACGCGCAGGCCCATGGCGTGGAAGTGCCGGACGAAGCCGAGCCGGCCCTGGAGCGGGGAGGCGTTCTGCGCGCCCAGCACGATCGCGGTACGGCCCTCGGCGCGGGCCCGTTGGATGTCGGCGGCGTCCCGGGCGAGCAGCACCAGGTCGGCGTGGTCCGTGGCCAGGTCGTGCCAGGCGGCCAGCGCGTCCATCGTCTCCACCGCGTCCTCCCAGAAGGCCACGGTGGCGGTGGCGCAGACCACGCCGCCGGCGCGCAACTGCTCGAACACCTCGCGGTCGTACGGTCCGCACTGGAGGCCGTCGACCACGGGCGGCGTCACGAGGCCGCTCCCACCGGCTCGTCCTCGCCGGCCTCGGCGAGGATCTCGCCGCCGGGTCCGAACAGGGAGTCGCCGGCGTGGGTGCGGGACAGCGGGCTGTCGGGGGTGAGGGCGAGTTCGGCCTCGGCGACGACCCGCCGCCAGCGCGCGGCCGGTACCCGCACGCCGTACGTCAGTGCCCGCAGGTCGGCGGCGTCGGGGGCGGCGGCCGGGCCGTCCGGGGCCGGGCGGGCGGTGACCGTGTCCGGGGCCAGGTCGAGCAGCACGCCGTGGCGCGCGGCGAGCGGGACCAGGGCCCGCACCGCCCAGTCGGTGCCGGGCGCCGCCAGCCGGGCCGCCCCGTC
>NZ_JBQOUX010000044.1:0-58738 GCF_052216785.1 Streptomyces sp. JW3
CCGGTGTTCCGGCCCGCACCCGGGCAGGTCGGTCAGACCGCCAGCGCCTGGGCGCGGCGCTTCACCTCCGTGCCGCGGTTCTCACTCAGCGCCTGGGCCGGCGTACCGGGCAGGCTGTCGTCCGGCGTGAAGAGCCACTCCAGCATCTCCTCGTCCGTGAAGCCGTCGTCCCGCAGCAGCGTCAGCGTCCCGGACAGGCCCTTGACGACCTTGTCGCCGTCGATGAAGGCCGCGGGGACGTGCAGCGCGCGGTTCTCACCGCGGCGCACGGCGATGAGCTGGCCGTCCTTGACCAGCTGCCGGACCCGGGTCACCTCGATGTCGAACATCTCCGCGATGTCGGGCAGGGTGAGCCAGGCAGGGACGAGAGCATCGATCTTTGCGTCAATCTCGGTCACCCCTCAAGCCTGCCATCTGCCACTGACACGCGGAAGCGGGGGCCCTGTGACCTGGGCCGTCGGGGGTGCGTATGGCTGCGGCGGCCTGCGCGGGTCCGGTGGGGGTGCGCGTTGCGCCCCCCGGTTTGGTGGTGGGTCGGGGCCGGGGTGGGGGGGGTGTCCGTCCTCGGAACGGCGCGGAATCGGTCTGCTCCGGGGGTGGAACGGGTTGACGCGCCAACCGCTGCGGGCGGACACCCCCCACCCCGTCCCCTTCCCGCCGCGGGCGGCCCCATCACGGTCGGACTGGTGGTACGGGTCAGGCCGTCGCCGACTTCAGTGGTCTGGCGGGGTCCGTCAGCAGGCGGGGGTTCATCGGCGTGCCCGTCTCGATCAGGCGGCGGCCCTGGGCCAGGTCTCTGGGGCGGCCCACCGCCAGGAGCGCCACGAGCCGGTTCTCGCGCAGCCAGCACACGGTCCAGGCGGGTGAGGCGGGGTCGCCGCGCCACAGGGTGGTGTCGCCGGCCGGGTGGTGTCCGGCGTACTGGACGAAGCGGCCGAACTGCTCGGACCAGAAGTACGGCACCGGGTCGTAGACCGCCGCGGGCTCCCCGGCGGCGGCGCCGATGATGTCCGCGGCCACCGTGCGCGGGCCCTGGAGGGCGTTGTCCCAGTGGTGCACGAGCAGCCGCTCGCCGTAGCGGCCGGAGGGGAAGGACGCGCAGTCGCCGACGGCGTGCACGTCCGGTGCGCAGGTGCGCAGGCGGTCGTCGGCCAGGATCTCGCCGTGGGCGCCGAGGGCGATTTCGGAACCGGCCAGCCAGCCGGTGGCGGGCCGGGCGCCGATGCCGACGACGACCGCGCCGGCGGGCACCCGCGTGCCGTCGTCCAGGAGCACCGCGCCGGGCTCGACGCGGTGCACGCGCGCGTGGGTGCGCAGTACGGCGCCGGCGTCGGCGTACCAGTCGGTCATGGGGGCGGCGACCTCGGCGGGCAGCGCGCCGGCGAGCGGCCGGTCGGCGGCCTCCACGACGGTCACCGCGCAGCCGGCCTCCCGCGCGGCGGTGGCGAACTCGGCGCCGATCCAGCCCGCGCCGACCACCACCACGTCGTGCTGCCGGTCCAGCACCGGGCGCAGCCGTTCGGCGTCGTCCAGGGTGCGCAGCAGGTGGACGCCGGGGACCCCGTCGGCGCCGGGCAGCCGGAGGGGCTCGGCGCCGGTCGCCAGGACCAGGGCGTCGTACGGCACGGGTCCCGCGGCGGTGTCCAGCAGGTGCTCACCGGGGCGGACGCCCACGGCCTCCTGGCCGAGCCGGAGCTCGATGCCGAGCGCCTCGAAGTCGATGTCGAAGGCGGATCCCTCGGCGGTGCCCAGGAGGACGGCCTTGGACAGCGGGGGGCGGTCGTACGGCTGGTGCGGTTCGGCACCGATCAGGGTCACGGTGCCGGTGAAGCCCTGTTCGCGCAGGGCGACCGCCGTCTGTACGCCGGCCATGCCCGCGCCCACGACGACCACGCGCCGCGCGGGGCCGCCCCGCTGCTGCGTCTGCTCGCTCACCTGATCACCTTAGTCAGCTGACGCAGTGTCGGTCAGGGGGCACGTTCAGTGAGCTGCTGCACAGTCGGCGACCTGTTCCACCACGCTGGTGCCGCTGCCGGACCGCGACTCCCACTGCCAGGTCTCCGCCAGCCGCACCCGCCCGTCCGGCAGGGCGACGGCGGTCGACACGCAGTGTCCGCAGGCGGTGCTGCCGTCGGTGCGCAGCTGTACGTAGCGGAAGTCGAGCCGGTCCCCCGCGCGGGTGCCCACCAGGTGGCCGCGGACGACGTCGCCGCCGGCGTACTCGGCCCACACCGTGCCGTCCTGCTCGTGGTAGGTGAAGCGGGTGCGGGTGCCGACCTGGCCGGGTGCCTGGTCGGCGACCGGGGCGAACACGAGACCGTCGAGCGAACGGACCACGGGCGGGACGCTCCCTTACAGAGGCTGATATCGAACAGTTAGGGTGGCCAACGTAAGGCACTCGCGGGAGCCCGGACGCACCGGGCTGAGAGGGAGGCTGGCGGCCTCCGACCGTACGAACCTGATCCGGGTCATGCCGGCGAAGGGAGGGGCTGGACGCCTATGTCAGCCATGTCAGGCACATCCGACGTGCTGGTCGTCGGGGGCGGGATCATCGGGCTGGTCACCGCGTGGCGGGCCGCGCAGCGCGGGCTGGTCACGGCGGTGCTGGACCCGGCGCCGGGCGGCGGCGCCGCGCGGGTGGCGGCCGGGATGCTGGCCCCCGTCACCGAGCTGCACTACGGCGAGCAGACCCTGCTGGCGCTGAACCTGGCGTCGGCCCGCCGCTATCCGGAGTTCGCCGCCGAACTGACCGACGCGACCGGGCACGACCTGGGCTACCGCCGGTGCGGCACGCTGGCCGTCGCGCTCGACGCCGACGACCGGGCGCACCTGCGGGACCTGCACGCCTTCCAGCAGCGGTCGGGCCTGGCGGCCGAGTGGCTGTCGGGGCGGGACTGCCGGCGCCTGGAGCCGATGCTCGCGCCGGGCGTGCGCGGTGGGCTGCGGGTGGACGGCGACCATCAGATCGACCCCCGGCGGCTGGCGGCGGCGCTGCTGGCCGCCTGCGAGCGGGCCGGCGTGGTCTTCCACCGGAGCACGGCCGAGCGGCTCACCGTCGCCCAGGAGCGCGCCACGGGCGTCTTGACGGCCGAGGGCGCCCCGCTCGCGGCCGGGCGGGTGGTGCTGGCGGCCGGCAGCCTCAGCGGCCGGCTGAAGGGCGTCCCGGACGGTGTGCTGCCGCCGGTCCGGCCGGTGAAGGGCCAGGTGCTGCGGCTGACCATGCCCGCCGGACGGCCGCCGCTGCTGCACCGCACCGTCCGCGCGGTGGTGCGCGGCAACCCGCTCTACCTGGTGCCCCGCACCGGCGGCGAACTCGTCGTCGGCGCCACCAGCGAGGAGCTGGGCTGGGACACCACGGTCACCGCGGGCGGCGTCTACGAGCTGCTGCGCGACGCCCACGAGCTGGTCCCGGGCATCACCGAGCTGCCCCTGACGGAGACCCTGGCGGGCCTGCGCCCCGGCTCCCCGGACAACGCGCCGCTGCTCGGCCCGACCGCCCTGGCCGGCCTGCTGCTGGCCACCGGGCACTTCCGCAACGGGGTGCTGCTCACCCCGGTCACCGGCGACGTCATGGCGCACGTCCTGACCACCGGTGAGCTGCCCGAGGAGGCCCGCCCCTTCGCCCCCGGGCGGTTCGCCGCCGCCCCCGCACCCACGGAGCAGCCCGTATGAGCCTGCGCATCTCGGTCAACGGGGAGCCGCGCCAGGTGGCCCCCGGCACGGCGCTGGACGCCCTCGTCCGGACCCTCACCCGGGCGCCGTCCGGAGTGGCCGCCGCCCTCAACGAGACCGTCGTCCCGCGCGCGCGGTGGGCGGCCACCGCGCTGTCCGACGGCGACCGCGTCGAAGTACTCACCGCCGTCCAAGGAGGCTGACCCCACATGGCCGACGATCCCTTCGTCCTCGGCGGTACGTCCTTCGCGTCCCGGCTGATCATGGGCACCGGCGGGGCGCCCAGCCTGGACGTGCTGGAGCGGTCCCTGGTGGCGTCCGGGACCGAGCTGACCACGGTCGCCATGCGGCGGGTGGACCCGTCCGCGCACGGCTCCGTGCTGTCGGTGCTGGACCGGCTCGGCATCCGGGTGCTGCCCAACACGGCGGGCTGCTTCACCGCCGGGGAGGCGGTCCTGACCGCCCGCCTGGCGCGCGAGGCCCTCGGCACCGACCTGGTCAAACTGGAGGTCATCGCCGACGAGCGCACCCTGCTGCCGGACCCGGTCGAGCTGCTGGACGCGGCCGAGACGCTGGTCGACGACGGTTTCACGGTGCTGCCGTACACCAACGACGACCCGGTGCTGGCGCGGAAGCTGGAGGACGTCGGCTGCGCGGCGGTCATGCCGCTGGGCTCGCCGATCGGGTCCGGGCTCGGCATCCGCAACCCGCACAACTTCCAGCTGATCGTCGAGCACGCACGCGTACCGGTGATCCTGGACGCCGGGGCCGGTACGGCGTCGGACGCGGCGCTGGCGATGGAGCTGGGCTGCGCGGGCGTGATGCTCGCCTCGGCGGTGACCCGGGCGCAGCAGCCGGTGCTGATGGCGGAGGCGATGCGGCACGCGGTGGAGGGCGGCCGGCTGGCCCGGCGGGCGGGGCGCATCCCGCGCCGGCACTTCGCCGCGGCGTCCTCCCCGGTGGACGGCATGGCGGCGCTGGACCCGGAGCGGCCGGCGTTCTGACCCGGGCCGCACCTCGTGGGTCGCGTCACAGGTCGGCCCCAGTCGTGCCCCGGCTGCGGCCGTCCACAGCCGTCTGTCAGCGACGGCTCGTACACTCACCTGCGTGGACACGACCCTTCAGGACCCTCTGGTCGGGCAGCTGCTCGACGGCCGGTACCGCGTCGACGCGCGGATCGCGGTCGGCGGGATGGCCACGGTCTACCGGGCCGTGGACACCCGCCTGGACCGTGTGCTCGCGCTGAAGGTGATGCACCCGGCGCTCGCGGCCGACGGCACGTTCGTGGAGCGGTTCATCCGGGAGGCCAAGTCGGTCGCCCGGCTGGCCCACCCCAACGTGGTGCAGGTCTTCGACCAGGGCACCGACGGGGACTACGTCTACCTGGCGATGGAGTACGTCTCCGGCTGCACCCTGCGCGACGTGCTGCGCGAGCGCGGGGCGCTCCAGCCGCGCGCGGCCCTGGACATCCTGGAGCCGGTGCTGGCCGCGCTCGGCGCCGCGCACCGCGCGGGGTTCGTGCACCGCGACATGAAGCCGGAGAACGTGCTGATCGGGGACGACGGCCGGGTCAAGGTCGCCGACTTCGGCCTGGTCCGGGCCGTGAACACGGTCACCAGCACCACCGGCGCGGTGCTGGGCACCGTCTCCTACCTGGCGCCCGAGCAGATCGAGCACGGCACCGCCGACCCGCGGGTGGACGTCTACGCCTGCGGGGTGGTCCTGTACGAGATGCTGACCGGCGCCAAGCCGCACCATGGCGACTCCCCCGCCCAGGTGCTCTACCAGCACCTCAACGAGGACGTGCCGCCCCCGTCGGCCGCCGTGCCGGGCCTGGCGTTCGAGCTGGACGACCTGGTCGCGACGGCGACCGCGCGCAACCCCGAGATCCGTCCGCACGACGCGGTGGCGCTGCTCGGCCGGGCCCGCGAGGCGCGCGGGACGCTCACCGCCGGCCAGCTGGACGCCGTACCGCCGCAGGCGCTGTCCGACGGGGCCGGCGGCCATGACAACGCCGACGACCGTACGAGCGTCATCCCGCGCGCGCTGACCATGATCCGTCCGCTGCCCGTCAACGACGACGGCGCGGACGGCTACGACCGCACCAGCCGGCTGGACACCCCGCCGCCCCCGCCCCGGCGCGGCCCCGGTCTGCGCCGCGGCCCGCTCGCGATCGTCGTCGCCGTGCTGCTGGCGCTCGGCGTCGGCGCGGGCGTCTGGTACATCAACTCGGGCCAGTTCACCGAGGTCCCGCCGCTGCTGGAGAAGACCGAGGCGCAGGCCGAGGACCGGCTGGAGCAGGCCGGTCTGGACGTCGGCGACGTCAAGCACGCGTACAGCGACACGGTGGACCGCGGCGCGGTGATCAGCACCGATCCGACGGCGGGCACCCGGATCCGGAACAACGACTCGGTGTCGTTCACCGTCTCCGACGGCCCCGAGACGGTGAAGCTGGCCGATGTGGCGGGTTACCGCCTGGACCGGGCCAGGTCGGTGCTGAAGCAGGACGGGCTGGAGCCCGGCATGGTCACCCGCGCGTTCAGCGACGACGTCCCCAAGGGTTTCGTGATCTCCACCGAGCCGGGGTCGGGCACCACGGTGCGGGCCGGTTCGGCGGTCGCGCTCACCGTCAGCAAGGGCCGCGCGGTCGACGTCCCGGACGTCACCGGCGACGACCTGGAGGACGCCCGCGCCGAGCTGACCGAGGCCGGTCTGAAGGTGGAGGTCGCGGCGGCGAAGGTGACCTCCGACGACTACGCGGCGGGCGAGGTGGCGCGGCAGTCGCCGGGCGACGGCGAGCAGGTCGCCGAGGGCGCCACGGTGACGCTGACGGTCTCCAAGGGGCCGGAGCAGATCGAGGTGCCGGACGTGGTCGGTGCCGACGTCGACGACGCCCGGCAGGAGCTGGAGGACGCCGGCTTCGAGGTCGAGGAGGACCGCGGGCTGCTCGGTCTGTTCGGCGACACGGTCAAGAGCCAGTCCGTCGAGGGCGGCGACACCGCCCCGAAGGGTTCCAAGATCACCCTGACGATCCGCTGACGAGCCGCTGGCGGCTCGCTGGCGGCCCGCTGACGCCCGCTCACGGTGATCTGCCGGCGGTGATCCGCTGACGGTGATCCGCCGGCACCCGGGCCGCCGGCGGTCGGCGCCCGGCACCTGGCACCTGGCACCTGGCACCTGGCATCCTGGATCGGGACATGAGCACAACACACTCGCCCTCGCCGTCGCCCTCCCCCGCCCGCCGCAACCCCGTCGGCGCCCACGTCCCGGTCGCCGGCGGCCTGCACTCCGTGGGCCTGCCGTACGCCCGTGACCTGAAGGCGGAGGCCATCCAGGTCTTCGTCGCCAATCCGCGCGGCTGGGCCACCCCGGCCGGCAATCCGAAGCAGGACGAGGCGTTCCGCGCGGCCTGCGCGGCGGAGTCGGTCCCCGCCTATGTGCACGCCCCGTACCTGATCAACTTCGGTTCGCACACCGAGGCGACCGCGGCGAAGTCGGTGGAGTCGCTGCGGCACTCGCTGCGCCGGGGCCGGGAGATCGGCGCGCTCGGCGTGGTGGTGCACACCGGCAGCGCGACCGGCGGCCGGGACCGGGCGGTGGCCCTCGCGCAGGTACGGGAGCGGCTGCTGCCGCTGCTGGACGAGCTGACCCACGACGACGACCCGTATCTGCTGCTGGAGTCGACGGCCGGCCAGGGCGCCTCGCTGTGCGCCCGGACCTGGGACTTCGGGCCGTACTTCGAGGCGCTGGACGCCCATCCGAAGCTGGGCGTCTGCCTGGACACCTGCCACATCTTCGCCGCCGGGCACGACCTGGCCGGACCGGCCGGTATGCACCAGACCCTCGATCTGCTGGTGGACACCGTCGGCGCGGGCCGGCTGAAGCTGATCCACGCCAACGACTCCAAGGACGTGGTGGGCGCCCACAAGGACCGGCACGCCAACATCGGCGCCGGTCACATCGGCGAGGACCCGTTCCGGGAGCTGATGACCCACCCGGCGACGGCGGGTGTCCCTCTCATCATCGAGACCCCCGGCGGCAAGGAGGGCCACGCGGCCGACGTGGAACGGCTGAAGAAGCTCCGGGACGGCTGAGCCCGAAAGGACCGCGGCCCTAGAGCTCGGGGCCGTCCCCCGGTTCCTCCTGGTAGGAGTAGCGCTGCTCGCGCCAGGGGTCGCCGAGGTTGTGGTAGCCGCGTTCCTCCCAGAAGCCGCGCCGGTCCGCGGTCATGTACTCGATGCCGCGGACCCATTTGGGGCCCTTCCAGGCGTACAGGTGCGGGACGATCAGCCGGAGCGGGAAGCCGTGCTCGGCGGTGAGCAGTTCGCCGTCCTTGTGGGTGGCGAAGAGGGTGCGCTCGTCGGCGAAGTCCGCCAGCCGCACATTGGCGCTGTAGCCGTACTCCGCCCAGACCATCACATGGGTGACGGCGGGGGCGGGCGGGGCGATGCCGAGGAGGGTACGGGCGGGGATGCCGCCCCACTCGGCGCCGAGCATGCTGAACTTCGTCACGCAGTGCAGATCGCCCACCACCGTGGTGTACGGCAGGGCGGTGAACTCCTCGTGGTTCCAGCAGTGCTTCTCGCCGTCGGCGGTGGCGCCGAAGACCCGGAACTCCCAGCGCTCGGGCCGGAACTTGGGCACCGGCCCGTAGTGGGTGACCGGCCAGCCGCGCTGGAGCCGCTGCCCCGGCGGCAGCTCCCCCGACTCGTCTCCCACCGGCTGACCCATGACTCCATCCTGACAGACCGGGGCCGTTGTCCAGGAACGGGCCTATTTAAAGTCAGCCTTAAAGCCGAGCAATAGCCAACAAAATGGACTAAGCCAGGACTTACTTACTAAGTGAAGACTTACTGGACGATCTTCGAAACCAATGCAATCATGCGGCGCAACCTGCCAGTTCCCGTGTGGAAGGAGCCTCTGCGATGCAGGGCGACCCCGAGGTCATCGAATTCCTCAACGAGCAGCTGACCGCCGAGCTGACCGCGATCAACCAGTACTTCCTGCACTCGAAACTCCAGGATCACAAGGGCTGGACGAAGCTCGCCAAGTACACGCGGCACGAGTCCTTCGACGAGATGCGGCACGCGGAGATCCTCACCGACCGCATCCTGCTGCTGGACGGACTGCCGAACTACCAGCGGCTCTTCCACGTCCGGGTCGGCCAGACGATCACCGAGATGTTCCAGGCGGACCGGGAGATCGAGGTCGAGGCCATCGACCGGCTGCGCCGGGGCGTCGAGGTGATGCGGAACAAGAACGACATCACGTCCGCGAACATCTTCGAGGCGATCCTCGCCGACGAGGAGCACCACATCGACTACCTGGACACCCAGCTGGAACTGATCGAGAAGCTGGGCGAGCCGCTGTACCTGTCGACGGTGATCGAGCAGTCCCAGCCGGACGCCTCCGGCCCGGGAACGCAGAGCTACTAGGCGGCTTCGGGAAGCCGCGCCGTCAGCGGGGCCGGCGCACCCTGGTCGATCAGCTCGCGGCGGGGGCAGGCGCCCCGGCCCAGCAGGGCCTGGATGCGCCGTACGCAGCCGCCGCAGTCGGTGCCCGCCTTGCAGGCGGAGGCGATCTGCCGGGGGGTGCAGGCACCGGCGTCCGCGTGGGCCTTCACCTGTTCCTCGGTCACACCGAAGCAAGAGCAGACGAACACGCGGTTCACCTCCCGGGCGGGGTCATGGTCGTGCCGTACCGAACTGCGCCGGTGAGGCAAACCTAACCTTACCCATCCCGTAGGTGCGGCAAAAGTGGAGGGGGCGCGGATCCTGTGTGACCCGCGCCCCATTTACTTCCGTAAAGCGTCTCTACTGGTACTTCCGTAAAACGTCTCTACTGGTCCCGGTACATCTCCGCGACCAGGAACGCCAGGTCCAGCGACTGGCTGCGGTTGAGCCGGGGGTCGCAGGCCGTCTCGTAGCGCTGGTGCAGGTCGTCGACGAAGATCTCGTCGCCGCCGCCCACGCACTCGGTGACGTCGTCGCCGGTCAGCTCCACGTGGATGCCGCCCGGGTGGGTGCCGAGCGCCTTGTGCACCTCGAAGAAGCCCTTGACCTCGTCGAGCACGTCGTCGAAGCGGCGGGTCTTGTGGCCGGAGGCGGCCTCGTAGGTGTTGCCGTGCATCGGGTCGGTGATCCAGGCGACGGTCGCGCCGGACGCGGTGACCTTCTCGATCAGCTCGGGCAGCTTGTCGCGGACCTTGTCGGCGCCCATCCGGACGATGAACGTCAGCCGGCCCGGCTCGCGCTCCGGGTCGAGCCGCTCGATGTACTGGAGCGCCTCCTCGGCCGTGGTGGACGGGCCGAGCTTGATGCCGATCGGGTTGCGGATCTTGGAGGCGAACTCGATGTGCGCGTGGTCCAGCTGCCGGGTGCGCTCACCGATCCACACCATGTGCCCGGAGACGTCGTACAGCTGCCCGGTGCGGGAGTCGACCCGGGTCAGCGCGGACTCGTAGTCGAGCAGCAGCGCCTCGTGGGAGGCGTAGAACTCGACGGTCTTGAACTCCTCCGGGTCGGTGCCGCAGGCCCGCATGAAGTTCAGCGCGTTGTCGATCTCCCGGGCGAGCTGCTCGTAGCGCTGGCCGGAGGGCGAGGACTTCACGAAGTCCTGGTTCCAGGCGTGCACCTGGCGCAGGTCGGCGTAGCCGCCGGTGGTGAAGGCGCGCACCAGGTTCAGCGTGGAGGCGGAGGCGTGGTACATCCGCTTGAGCCGCTCGGGGTCCGGGATCCGGTCCGCCTCGGTGAAGGCGAAGCCGTTGACCGAGTCGCCCCGGTAGGTGGGCAGCGTCACGCCGTCGCGGGTCTCGGTCGGCTTGGACCGCGGCTTGGAGTACTGGCCGGCGATCCGGCCGACCTTCACCACCGGCACGGAGGCGGCGTAGGTGAGGACGGCGCCCATCTGGAGGAGGGTTTTGAGTTTGTTCCGGATGTGGTCGGCGGACACCCCGTCGAACGCCTCGGCGCAGTCGCCGCCCTGGAGGAGGAACGCCTCTCCCTCGGCGACGGCCGCCAGCCGGGCACGCAGCTGGTCGCACTCGCCCGCGAAGACGAGCGGCGGAAAGCTCTCCAGTTCGGCGACGACCTCGTTAAGGGCCGCCTGGTCCGGATACTCCGGCTGCTGGGCCGCGGGGAGGTCTCGCCAGGTGTTCACTGCAACAGAGGAAGCGTTAGCGGTCACGCACTCAGGTTACGGGTTGGTTGCCGGGAGTCCGCCACACCGCTCAAAGTATGGGACACCGCGGACCTGGGGTAGGGTGCCGGGCATGTTCGCGCAACTGACCCAGAACTGGTGGTGGACCGCTCCTTCGGCGGCCCGCTGACTGCGCGTACTCAAGACTTCGCGAAGGCCGCCCGAGAGGCGGCCTTCGGTGTTTCCGGCTCCGGGTCCGTCTCTCCTTCCCAGAAGGAACCCGACCACCGATGGAACACCTGCTCGATCTTCTCGACGATCCGCGCCCCTTCGCCCTGCTGCGCCGCCGCACCCCCGGTCATGACCAGGAGACGGTGGAACTGCTGCGCGGGCCGGTGACGGAGTACCCGTGCCTGGCCGACCTGCCCGCCGACTGCCTGGCCCTCGTCCCCTTCCGGCAGATCCGCGAGCGCGGCTTCGACGTCCGCGACGACGGCACCCCGCTGCTGGCGCTCACCCCCGAGGAGCGGTACGAGATCCCGCTCGCCGTCGCCCTGGCCCAGCTCCCCGCGCACGAGGTCCAAGTCGAGGGCGGTGGCTTCGACGTCGGGGACGCGGAGTACGCGGAGATCGTCGGGCGGGTGCTGGACGAGGAGATCGGGCGGGGCGAGGGCGCCAACTTCGTGATCCGGCGGACCTACCGGGGGCGGATCGACGGGTTCGGGCGGGCCGACGCGCTGGCGCTGTTCCGGCGGCTGCTGGCCGGCGAGCGGGGCGCGTACTGGACGTTCGTCGTGCACACGGGGGACCGGACGCTGGTCGGGGCCAGCCCCGAGGTGCATGTGCGGATGAGCGGCGGCACGGTCGTGATGAACCCGATCAGCGGCACGTACCGCTATCCCGCCGAGGGCCCGACCCCCGAGCACCTGCTGCGCTTCCTCGCCGACGCCAAGGAGATCGAGGAGCTGTCGATGGTGGTCGACGAGGAACTGAAGATGATGTGCACCGTCGGCGACATGGGCGGGGTCGTCGTCGGGCCGCGGCTGAAGGAGATGGCGCACCTCGCGCACACCGAGTACGAGCTGCGCGGCAAGTCCTCGCTGGATGTGCGGGAGGTGCTGAGGGAGACCATGTTCGCGGCGACGGTGACCGGCTCGCCGGTGCAGAACGCCTGCCGGGTCATCGAGCGGCACGAGAGCGGCGGGCGCGGCTACTACGCGGGCGCGCTGGCGCTGATCGGGCGGGACGAGGGCGGGGCGCAGACCCTCGACTCGCCGATCCTGATCCGGACCGCCGACATCGGCGCGGACGGGCGGCTGCGGGTGCCGGTCGGGGCGACGCTGGTACGGGGCTCCGACCCGGCCGGCGAGGTGGCGGAGACGCACGCCAAGGCGGCCGGGGTGCTGGCCGCGCTGGGCGTACGGCCCGGCCGGCCCCGGGCACAGGCCGCGCGGCCCCGGCTCGCCGACGATCCCCGGGTGCGGGCCGCGCTGGACGGGCGCCGGTCCTCGCTGGCGCCGTTCTGGCTGCGGATGCAGGAGCGGTCCGGGGAACTGACCGGGCACGCGCTGGTCGTCGACGGGGAGGACACCTTCACGGCGATGCTGGCGCACGTGCTGCGCTCGGGCGGCCTGGACGTCACCGTGCGGCGGTACGACGAACCGGGGCTGCGAGCGGCGGTGCTCGGGCACCCGGGCGGGCCGGTGGTGCTGGGGCCGGGGCCGGGCGACCCGTCCGACCTCACCGATCCCAGGATGCGGCTGCTGCGCTCGCTCACCGCCGATGTGCTGCGCGGCCGCCGGCACGAGGTGCTCGGCGTCTGCCTCGGGCACGAGCTGATCGCGGCGGAGCTGGGGCTGGACATCGTACGGAAGGAAGTGCCGTACCAGGGGGCGCAGACGGAGATCGAGCTGTTCGGGCGGCGGACGGCCGTCGGGTTCTACAACAGCTTCGTGGCGCGCTGCGACGAGGAGAGCGGCGCGGCGCTGGCCGCGCACGGGGTCGAGGTCAGCCGGTCGGCGCAGGGAGAGGTGCACGCGCTGCGCGGGCCGGGGTTCGCGTCCGTGCAGTTCCATCCGGAGTCGGTGCTGTCGCTGGACGGCGCGGCGATCGTGCGGGAGCTGGTGGGTCAGCTGCGCGGCACGAGCACGTTCTCGGAGCGGCGGCCGGCCCGGTAGTCCTGGACGTTCTTCACCGTGGCGTCGACGATCTGGCCGACGGCGTCCACGGTGTAGTACGCCTGGTGCGAGGTGACCAGGACGTTGGGGAAGGTGACGAGGCGGGCCAGGGTGTCGTCCTCGACGGCGGTCAGTGACTTGTCGAGGAAGAACAGGCCCGCCTCCGCCTCGTAGACGTCCAGGCCGACGCCGGTGAAGCGGCCCGCGCGCAGTTCGCCGACCAGGGCGGCGGTGTCGACGAGGCCGCCGCGGCTGGAGTTGACCAGGATCGCGTCGTCGCGCATGGCCTTCAGGGCCCGTGCGTCGATCAGGTGCCGGGTCTCGGGCATCAGCGGGACGTGCAGGGTGATCAGGTCGGAGTCGGCGAGGAGTTCCTCCTTGGCGACGTAGCGCATGCCCAGGTCCAGGCAGGCCGGGTTCTCGGTGACGTCCCAGCCGAGCAGCCGCATGCCGAAGCCGTGGGCGATGCGGGCGAACGCCTCGCCGATCCTGCCGGTGCCGAGCACGCCGGCGGTGCGGCCGTGCAGGTCGCGGCCCATCAGGCCGTCGAGGCGGAAGTCGAAGTCGCGGGTGCGGTTGGAGGCGCGCACGATCCGGCGGTTGACGGCCATGGCGAGCGCCCAGGCGAACTCCGCGACCGAGTACGGCGAGTAGGACGAGACCCGGGCCACGGTCAGGCCGAGGCGCTCGGCGGTCTCCAGGTCGACGTTGTTGAAGCCGGTGGAGCGCTGGGCGACCATCCGGGTGCCGCCGGCGCCGAGGATCTCCAGGACGCCGGCGCCGAGGTCGGCGTTGACGGAGGTGGAGACGATCTCGTGGCCGGCCGCGACGGGGGCGGTGTCCGCGTTGAGGAAGACGTCCAGGCAGCGCACCTCGGCCCGGCCCGCGAAGGCCCGCTCGATCAAGGGCTGCTCGTCGGCCTGCACTCCGAAGGCGAGGATCTCCACGGCGGGCACTCCCGGTTCGCTCGGCCGGTCCATCGGCTGGTGCACCCGAATATAGGGCGCGCGATCCGGGCCCGCCGCTCAGCCGAAGAACACCCCGACCTCGTCGTACAGCTTCGGGTCGACGGTCTTCAGTCGGGCGGTGGCCTCGGCGATGGGGACCCGGACGATGTCCGTGCCGCGCAGCGCGACCATCGTGCCGAAGTCGCCGTCGCGCACGCAGTCGATGGCGTGCAGCCCGAACCGGGTGGCCAGCCAGCGGTCGAAGGCGCTCGGGGTGCCGCCGCGCTGGACGTGGCCGAGGACCGTGGTGCGGGCCTCCTTGCCGGTCCGTTTCTCGATCTGCTTGGCCAGCCACTCGCCCACCCCGGACAGCCGTACGTGGCCGAAGGAGTCCAGCGACTGGTCCTTGAGCACCAGCTCGCCGTCCCGGGGCATGGCGCCCTCGGCGACCACCACGATCGGCGCGTACGACGCCCGGAACCGGGAGGTCACCCAGGCGCAGACCTGCTCGGTGTCGAAGCGCTGCTCGGGGATGAGGATGACGTTGGCGCCGCCGGCCAGGCCCGAGTGCAGGGCGATCCAGCCGGCGTGCCGGCCCATGACCTCGACGACCAGGACCCGCATGTGCGACTCGGCGGTGGTGTGCAGCCGGTCGATGGCCTCGGTGGCGATGCCGACCGCCGTGTCGAAGCCGAAGGTGTAGTCGGTGGCGGACAGGTCGTTGTCGATGGTCTTCGGTACGCCGACGCAGGGCACGCCGTACTCGTCGGCGAGGCGGCCGGCCACGCCGAGGGTGTCCTCGCCGCCGATGGTGATCAGCGCCGAGACGTCCAGCCGGCCGAGGGTGTCCTTGACCCGCTGGATGCCGTTCTCGTGCTGGAGCGGATTGGTCCGCGAGGAGCCGAGGACGGTGCCGCCGCGGGGCAGGATGCCGCGCACGGCCGGGATGTCGAGGCGGACGGTGGCGCCCTCCAGCGGGCCGCGCCAGCCGTCCCGGAAGCCGACGAAGTCGTAGCCGTACTCCTGGACGCCCTTGCGGACCACGGCCCGGATGACGGCGTTGAGCCCGGGGCAGTCACCGCCGCCGGTCAGTACTCCGACCCTCATCGCGCAACCCCTTCGTCACGGTGGGTGGGTCAGGCCACTGTCCCGCGCGGGTCAGGCGTCGTCCAGACCCCGTTCTATCGCGTACCGCACGAGTTCCACGCGGTTGTGCAACTGGAGCTTGCCGAGGGTGTTCTGGACGTGGTTCTGCACCGTGCGGTGCGAGATGACCAGGCGTTCGGCGATCTGCTTGTAGCTCAGGCCCTTGGCGACCAGGCGCAGCACCTCGGTCTCGCGGTCGGTGAGGCGGGGCGCGCCGGGGGCGTCGGTGTCCGGGGCGGGGGCCGGTTCGGCGGCCAGGCGGCGGTACTCGCCGAGGACGAGGCCGGCCAGGCCCGGGGTGAAGACGGGGTCGCCGGCGGCGGTGCGGCGGACCGCGTCCTGGAGTTCCCCGGTCGAGGCGGACTTCAGCAGGTAGCCGGTGGCGCCGGACTTGACGGCCTCCAGGACGTCGGCGTGCTCGCCGCTCGCGGACAGCACCAGGACGCGGACCCGCGGGTCGGCGCCGACCACCTCCTTGCAGACCTGGACGCCGGGCTTGCCGGGCAGGTTCAGGTCCAGGACGAGCACGTCGGGGGCGGCGGCGCGGGCCCGGCGCACCGCCTGGTCGCCGTCGCCGGCGGTGGCGACCACCGCGAAGCCGGACTCGGCCAGGTCCCGGGCGACCGCGTCGCGCCACATGGGGTGGTCGTCGACCACCATGACCTTGATCTCCTTGCTCTCCTTGATCGGCTCCCGCTGTTCAGTCATGTCCTGCCGCCTTCCCCCGCGTGCGTGTCACGCCCGTCGCGTCCTTCGGTACCTTCAGCTCGACCTCGGTGCCCTGGCCCGGCACCGAGATCAGTTCGGCCGAGCCGCCGAGGTCGCGCAGCCGGCCCCGGATCGACAGGGCCACCCCCAGCCGTCCCTCGCCCTCGGCCTCGGCGAGGCGGCCCTCGGGGATGCCGGGGCCGTCGTCGCGGACGGTGACGATCACCTCGTCGGGCTCGTCCTCGACGAGAATCCACGCGCGGGCCCGCTCACCGGCGTGCGCGCGGACGTTGTCCAGGGCCGCGCCGACGGCCGCCGCGACCTCCCGGGCGGCGGCGGGCGCCAGCTCCACCGGCGCCCCGGGTTCGGCGAGGCTGGTCCGGGCGCCGGCGTACGGGGCGAGCAGGGTACGCAGGTCGGCCGGGCCGGGGTCGGGGGTCTCGGGTTCGTCCACCGCGCGGACGACGGCGCCCTGGGCGGCGTCCTCGGAGGCTCGGGAGACCGGGA
This sequence comes from Streptomyces sp. JW3, assembly GCF_052216785.1. Taxonomy (NCBI): domain Bacteria; kingdom Bacillati; phylum Actinomycetota; class Actinomycetes; order Kitasatosporales; family Streptomycetaceae; genus Streptomyces; species Streptomyces sp. JW3. The sequence goes on from NZ_JBQOUX010000044.1 coordinate 16,295, forward strand.
CCAGGCCGCCGGAGACCAGGGTGCGCAGGGCGATCTCCTGCTCGCCGGCCATCCGGCCCAGCTCGGCCGCCTCGCCGCCGAGCACGGCGCCACGCCGCTGCACCATGGCGAGCACCTGGAGCACGCTGTCGTGGATGTCCCGGGCCAGCCGCTCGCGCTCCCTGGTGGCGGCCTCGATCTCCAGAGCGCGGGCGAGGGTGCGCTCGGAGGCGCGGGCGACCTCGACGACGTAGCCGATGGCGATGGCGGCGACCCAGACCAGCAGCACGTTGTGCACGGTGTCGCGGGCCGGGCTGCCGCGCTCGACCAGGTTGGCGACGGCCACCAGGGTGGAGGCGACGGCGGCCCAGCGCCAGCCGCCCTTGACCGCGAAGGCCAGCACGGCGCCGGCGGTCCATATCGACGGCAGGGTCGGGCCACCGGACGCGATCCGGTCGGGATCGTCGGCGAGCGGGGTGAGCAGGATGCCGGTGAGGGCGACGGTGAGGTCGAGGGCCAGGAACCGCTTGGTGCAGGCGGCGGCGTTCGCGACCCTGGGGAGGGTGGCGAGCGTCCAGGCGACCAGCACGGCGTAGTAGCCGACGGCCAGCCAGGGGCGGGTGAAGTGCTCGTAGGCGGTGCCGAACAGGCCGATCGCGTAGACCATGGTGAGGACGCGGTAGGCGGTCAGGGCGCGCCACAGCGGCTGCTCGACCGACATCCGCATGACCCGCTCGCGCTTGGCCATCTCCCCCACCCCCGTCCGGGTCCGGTCAGGACCCGGGGCTGTCGTCCCCGTCGCGCGGCTCGGCGGCGCGCTCCTTGTCGGCCTGTTCCTTCTCCGCGCGGGCGAGGGCGGCCTTGGCCTCCTTGGCCTCCCTGGCCGCCTCCTTCTCCGCTTCCTTCTCCGCCTTCGCCGCGTCCGCGAGCTGCCGCTTCATGGCGGTCGCGTACATGTCGACGTACTCCTGGCCGGAGAGCTTCATGATCTCGTACATGACCTCGTCGGTCACCGCGCGGAGCACGAACCGGTCGTGCTCCATGCCCTGGTAGCGGCTGAAGTCCAGCGGCTTGCCGATCCGGATGCCGGGGCGCATCAGCTTGGGCATCACCGTGCCCGGCGGCTGGATCTTCTCGGTGTCGATCATGGCGACCGGCAGGACGGGCGCGCCGGTGGCGAGCGCCACCCGGGCCAGGCCGCCGGGCTTGCCCCGGTAGAGCCGGCCGTCGGGCGACCGGGTGCCCTCGGGGTAGATGCCGAACAGCTCGCCGCGCTCCAGGACCTCTATGCCGCTCTTGATCGCGGCCTCGCCGGCGCCGCGCGCCCCGGAGCGGTCCACCGGGAGCTGGCCGACGCCCTTGAAGAACGCCGCCGTCAGCCGTCCCTTGACGCCCGGCGTGTTGAAGTACTCCGCCTTGGCGATGAAGGTGACCTTGCGGTCGAGGACGGCCGGCAGGAAGAACGAGTCGGAGAACGACAGGTGGTTGCTGGCCAGGATGGCGGGCCCGGTGGCGGGGACGTGTTCCAGGCCCTCCACCCAGGGCCGGAAGGCAAGTTTCAGCGAACCGCCGACGGTGACCTTCATCGCGCCGTACAACAACCGAGTGCCTCCTGTGTGTGTCGCACAGACCATAACCCGGGGCACCGGCAAAGGGGCCTACGGCCCTGGTCGGTGTCCGTGCGGTCGCGTACGGTGAAGTACCTGCACCCGCGCGTGCCAGCCCCCTTGACGAACAGGAGTCCGTAGCGTGCCGGTCCTTCCCGGAGCCGAGCCGTTCCGCCATGAGGGCGGGGAGGCCGGCGTCCTCCTCTGTCACGGTTTCACCGGTTCCCCGCAGTCGCTGCGCCCCTGGGCCCAGCACCTCGCCGGCCACGGTCTTACGGTCGCGCTGCCGCTGCTGCCCGGACACGGCACCCGCTGGCAGGACATGCAGGTCACCGGCTGGCCCGACTGGTACGCGGAGGTGGACCGGGAGCTGCGCGCGCTGCGCGAGCGGTGCGCCCGGGTGTTCGTGGCCGGGCTGTCGATGGGCGGCGCGCTGGCGCTGCGGCTGGCGGCCCGGCACGGCGACGCGGTGGACGGCGTCATGGTGGTCAACCCGGCCAACCGCATGCACGGCGTGGCACAGCACGCCCTGCCGGTGCTGCGCCACCTGGTGCCCGCCACCAAGGGCATCGCCAGCGACATCGCCAAGCCGACCAGTACCGAACTGGGGTACGACCGGGTGCCGCTGCACGCGGCGTACTCCCTGCGCGCCTTCTTCCGGACCGTCGACCGGGAACTGCCGCAGGTGACCCAGCCGTTGCTGCTGATGCGCAGCCCGCGCGACCATGTGGTGCCGCCCGCCGACTCGGCCCGCGTCCTGGGCCGGGTGTCGTCCACAGACGTCACCGAGATCCTGCTGGAACAGAGCTACCACGTGGCGACGTTGGACCACGACGCGGACCGGATCCACACGGAGAGCGTCTCCTTCGTCGCCCGGCTCGCCCCCGGTCTCGTCAAGGAGCCGGAGCCCGGTCTCGGCAAGGAAGGGACGGCCGCAGGTGGCTGAGCACGACTCCGACCGTGAGGACCGTGAGAACCGCGAGGACCGCGAGAAACGCGACGAGCGGGGGGATCGCGGGGGCCTGGACCCGACGGCCCCGCCGGAGCAGCACGTGCCCTTCGACGAGGAGGCCGCCTGGGCCGCGATCGTCGCCGGGTACGGCGAGGAGCCGCCGGACCCGCCGGGCTCGAAGCCGTTCAAGTCGGTCGAGGACCTGGCGCTGCTGGAGCCGGAGACCAACGACGCCGGCCAGGACGACGCCGGGGCGGCGAAGCCTCCCGGGGAGCCGGCTCCGGCCGGGCCGCTGGGCAGTTCGGTCGCCTTCGCGCCGGGCGTCGGTCCGCGCGACCACAGCCCGGCCGAGCCCGCCGAGGACGACCTGGGCGAGGACGACGAGGGCCACTTCGTGCCGCCCGAGCCGCCGCCGCTGCCGGAGGGCGACGTCACCGCCAGGTTCGCCTGGCTCGGGGTGCTCGGCGGTCCGCTGCTGCTGCTGGTGGCGATCCTGCTGGGCTGGGACATGACCTGGTGGCTGACGACCGTGTGCGTCGGCGGTTTCCTCGGCGGCTTCGCCACGCTGGTGATGCGGATGCGCACGGACGACGACGAGGACGACGATCCCGGGCGGGGCGCGGTGGTCTGACGCCCCAGGGGCGCTCAGGTGCCCGCGGGGATGCGCAGGGCGGCCAGCACCGGAAGATGGTCCGTGGCCGCCCTCAGGTCGTCCTCGGTGACGCCGGGCAGGCCGCGCGGGACTCCGCAGCCGAGGATCTCGACGCCGGGGGTCGCGAAGATCGCGTCGATGCGCTGGTGCGGGTCGGCGGGGGTCGAGGTGTGCTCGTCGCCCCGGGGGGCGGTGGCCCAGCAGTCCTGGAGGTCCTTGGCGATCCGCCGGAAGGCGGGACCGTCGGGGCGCTCGTTGAGGTCGCCGCCCGCGATGGCGTGCGGGGCGCCGAGGCCGGCCAGCCGGTCGAGGAGCAGGCCGCTCTGCTCGTACCGCTCGTCCTTCTGGAGGGACAGGTGGCAGCTGAGCACGCCGAGGCGGGCGGTGCCGAAGCGGACCACGGCGGTGGCGAAACCGCGGCGGTGCAGGCCGGGGGTGAGCGGGAGCAGGACGTCCTCGGTGCGCTCGACGGTGGCGCGCAGCGAGCAGAGCAGCGCGGGGCCGGCGGCGGTGCCGCCGCCGGAGAGGATCACCTGCCCGGAGGCGGCCGCGAGGCGGGCCAGCTTCTTGCGCCAGCGGAAGAAGCGGGGGGCTTCCTGGAGCAGGACCAGGTCGGGGGCGCAGGCCCGGATCACGCGGGCGAGGGCGTCGGTGTCGTCGCGCAGTGAGCGGATGTTGTAGCTCAGGACGCGGATGACGGCGGAACCGTCGGGTTCGGTGCGGGAGTTGGGGAACTGCGGCATGTCGATCAATGTACGCCCACCGGGGTGGGGCGCGGGGGTGCGTGCGCGAGTGCCGGTTCGTTGTGGCTTGTCGCGCCGTTCCCCGCGCCCCTGAAGGCGTTGCCCTACCGCTTGTTCACATGATCGGGTCGGGTTCGCGAGCCAGGTCGGCTGCTCCCACGAGCCCCGCCTTGTTGCCCAGCTGGGCCGCGATCACGTCGGCCACCGGGCGCCAGTGGGCGCCCACCAGCCAGCGCTTGTACGACTTGCGGATCGGGTCGAGGACCAGGTCGCCCTCGTCCGAGAGGCCGCCGCCGACGATGAACGCGGACGGGTCGAAGAGCGAGGCCAGGTCGGCCAGGCCCGCGCCGGCCCAGCGGGCCAGTTCGCGGTAGGAGTCGACGGCGACCGGGTCGCCCTGCCGGGCGGCCATCGAGATGTGCTTGCCCTCGATGCCGTCGGGGGTGCCGTCGCCGAGGCCGAGGAGTGCCTCGGCGCGCTCGGGGGTGGCGGCCGCGCGCTGCTTGGCGTACCGCACCAGGGCGCGGCCGGAGGCGTACTGCTCCCAGCAGCCCTGCGAGCCGCAGCCGCACAGCAGGCCGTCCGGCACCATCCGGATGTGGCCGAACTCGGCGGCCACGCCGAAGTGGCCGCGGCGCAGCTTGTTGCCGATGATGATGCCGCCGCCGAGGCCGGTGCCCAGCGTGATGCAGATGACGTTGCGGTGGCCCTTGCCCGCGCCGAACCTGTACTCGCCCCAGGCGGCCGCGTTGGCGTCGTTCTCCACGACGACCGGGAGGCCCACGCGGGCCTCGACCTTCGCCTTCAGCGGCTCGTTGCGCCAGTCGATGTTCGGCGCGAAGTAGACCTCGGAGCGCTGGCGGTTGACGTACCCGGCCGCGCCGATGCCCACGCCGACGATCTCGTGCCCGGCGCGCGCTCCCTCCACCGCCGAGGCGATGGCGTCCACGATGGCCTCGGGCGTGGTGGGAGTCGGCACCTTGAAGGTCGAGAGGATGTTGCCTTCCTCGTCGACCACGCCGGCCGCGATCTTCGTGCCGCCGATGTCGACGCCGATGGTGAGTCCCATGAATCCCTCAGTTTCGGTCGAGCCCCGCTATGGCCAACCGTACCCGAGGCGCCGTCACCGAGGACCGTCAGTCCAGGTCGATGCGCTGGCCCGGACCGGCGTCCGGGCCGTCCTCGTCGTCGGAGGTGTCCTGGTCGCCGGTGGCGCGGGCGTCGCGGGGCGCGTCGGCCTTGCTGGTCCAGCGCTGTTCCTGCTGCTGGACGGCGGAGCGGTAGGCGGCGAGCAGTTCGCCGCCGGCCGCCGCGAGGTGGTCGAAGACGTCCGGGTTGCGCTCGATGACCGGTTCGACGGCGGCCTTGGCCTGCTGGACGACCTGCCGGACCACCTGCTGGGCGGCGGTCCCGGCGACCGGGCCGAGCAGGGGTGCCTGGAGGCCGGACAGCTTGTCGGCGACGGTGTCCACGAGGCGGCGCAGTTCCTCGGCGGCGGAGCCGGGCGGCGGGCCGTACTCGGCGCGGCGGCGCTCCTTCTCCGCCGCCAGGTCCTCGGCGGTGGCCGTCGCCCAGGCGTCGGCGTCGGCCGCCCGTTCCTTGTCGGCCGCGCCGGGCGGCGGGAGCTCTTCGCTCATGACGGACTCCTGACTACGGTTCGTCCTTACGACGTTACCCGAACGGCCCTGGCCGGTTCACCGGCCGCGCGGCCACAGTCGCGGGTCCGGCGTGAACCGCACGCTCAGCCGGCCGTCCCGCAGGGCGGCCCCGGCCACGGTGCAGCGGCGCAGCGCGGACGGCAGCGGGACGATGCGCCGGAACGGGCCCGCGGCGACCACGAGTTCGTCGCCGCGCCGGACCAGGTCGAGGTCGTCGCGGACGGCGCCGGGCAGCGGGAGGTGCCAGATCAGGACGCCGTCGTCGGCGAGCGCGTCGGTGACCGGCCACTCGACGGGGACTGTGTTCGGGTTGACGGCGGGCGCGGCCAAGGCGGCGAGGTCGTCGGTGCCGCGCGGGTCGCGGCCCAGGTGGGGCACGGGGTGGACGGCGTAGCCGCCCTGCCACTCCGCCAGCGCCTTGCGCTGCTGGGCGACCGGGCCGGCCAGCCAGCTGTCGGCGGGGGTGTCCTCGGGCAGTACCCGGTTGGCGGCGAGCGCCTCCACCGGCAGGCCGCGCAGGGCCAGGCCGAGGGTGGTGGCGCGGACGGCGTCGGTGCCGGCCGGGCCGGGTTCGGCGACCAGCCGGACGACGGTGTTCCGGTCGGCCAGCACGGCTTCGGCGGCGGCGAGTTCCAGGTCCCAGCGGGCGGCGTGCTCGTAGAGCGCCTCGGTGGGCATGGGGACGCCGGCCAGGCGGCCGAGGACGGGGCGCAGGGCGCGGGCGGCCTGCCGTTCGGGCGGCAGCAGGCGGCGCAGGCAGCGGCGCAGTTCCTCGGGCAGGGCGAGCAGCGCCAGGGCCCCCGGGGCGGGCGGCAGGTCGACGACGAGCAGGTCGTACCTCCCCCAGTGCCCGAAAGGCCTGGGAGGTGCCCCCTCGGCGAGGGCGGCGTCGCGCAGGGCGCGCAGCAGGGCCAGTTCCGCGGCGCCGGGCAGCGGGGTGAGCTCCTCGGGGTCGAGGCGGGCGGCACCGAGCAGGTCGAGGGCGGCGGCGGCACGGTCCTGGAGGGCGGCGAGGCCGTCCCGGAACCCCTGGGCCGGGTCGGGCCGCCAGGCGGTGAGGTTCGCCTCGACGGCGGCCGGGGCGGGGCCGGTGGGCACGCCGAGCGCGGCGCCGAGGGTGTCCTCGGCATCGGCGCCCAGCAGCAGGGTGCGGGTGCCGGAGCGGGCGGCGGTGAGCGCGGTGGCGGCGGCGAGCGTCGTCCGGCCGCTGCCGCCCGGGCCCATGATCAGGAGGGTGCGCATGGGGGTGAACGGTACCTGCGCCGGAGCAGCCCTAAGCGGCGCCGGACTCCACCCGCTTCTTCAGTCCCGCCAGCGCGCGGTCGGTGATGACCTTCTCGGCCTTGCGCTTGATCATGCCGAGCATGGGGATCTTGACGTCGACGGTGAGCCGGTAGGTGACCTCGGTGCCGGTGCCCGCGGGGCGCAGCAGATAGGAGCCGTCCAGGGAACGCAGCATCTGGGACTTCACCAGCGTCCAGGAGACCTCGTTCGCACCGGCCCAGGTGTACGCGAGGGTCTGGTCGTCCTTGATCGCCCCGGCGTCCATGACCAGCCGGACCTGCTCGGCGCGGCCCTGCCCGTCGGTGGCGAGCACCTCGGCCTCCTTCACCTCTCCGGTCCAGTCCGGATAGCGGGCGAAGTCGGCGATCACCGCCATGACGTCGGCCGGTGCCGCCTCGATCGTGATGCTCGAGCTGGTGTGTTCCGCCATCGCGGGGGCTCCTCCAGATGCGGGCCGGTAGGAAAGTCGTCGCGCACGCGTGCGTGCGGTGTGTACGTGCGGTGTGAAGGCTACCGCGCGGCCCGGGCCCCGCCGTCACCCCTACCTACCTGCACCGCTACCACTCCAGCACCCAGGGCCGGCCGGTCGACGCGAAGTGCCCGACGTTCACGCACTCGGTCGTCCCGATCCGGGTGCGCGGCACCAGCGGCTGGTGCACGTGCCCGAAGAGGGCGTACCGCGGCCGGGTGCGCCGGATCGCGTCGAGCAGTGCCCGGCTGCCCCGTTCGAAGCGCCGCGCCACCGTGTCGTAGACCAGTTCCGGCACCTCGGGCGGGATGTGCGTGCACAGTACGTCGACCTCGCCGACCGCCTCGATCTTGGCGGCGTACTCCTCGTCGCTGATCTCGAACGGGGTGCGCATCGGGGTGCGCAGGCCGCCGCCGACGAAGCCGAAGACCCGGCCGCCGATCTCGGCCCGCTCGCCGTCCAGGACGGTGGTGCCGGGACGGGCGTACTCCCGCCACAGGGGCGGCACGTCGACGTTGCCGTAGGTGGCGTACGTAGGGGTGGGGAACGCCGCGAACAGCTCGGCGTACTGCTTGCGCACCGCCCGCTCCATCACCGCGTCCCGGTCCCCGTCGACGCCCGCCCACAGCCGGGCCCCGAACTCCTTGGCCTCGGCGAACCGGCGGGCGGTGCGCAGCTCGACGATGCGGTCCGCGTTCTCCTCGCCGAACAGGTCGGGGAAGATGCCGCGGGAGTGGTCGGCGTAGTCGAGGAAGAGGATCAGGTCCCCGAGGCAGACCAGCGCGTCCGCCCCGGCACCGGCCCGGGCCAGGTCCCGGGCGTTGCCGTGCACATCGCTGACGACATGGACACGGGTCTTGGTGCGGGGCGTGTTCGAGGCCGGTGTGGAAGTCATGGTGATCAAGGGTAGGAGCAGCGCGTCCGCTGTGAACAGTGGCGGTCGGACCTGCGGTTACTGGCTGGTCGGTGGACGTGTCGACTACTGTGCGCCGAGAGAACAGCAGCTGTGTGACGCAGCGAACATCTCGCCGGGCCCCCCTGTCAAAGACGCCATACCGGCGGGTAACGTCCAGGCAGTCCAGTCGTGCTCAGGAATCCCGTACCCGTGTCACAGGTCCCCGAGCACCCGCCCCAGCCATGGACCGCACCGTCGCATCACACAACGTCGTGGCGCCGGCGCCCTATGAGGAGCAGCAGTCTTGCGCGAGTTCAGCCTTCCCGCTTTGTACGAGGTCCCCGCGGACGGCAACCTGACCGACATCGTCCGCAGAAACGCCGCGCAGCATCCCGATGTCGCCGTCATTTCCCGCCGGACGGACGGCGGCTGGCAGGACGTGACCGCGCGTGCCTTCCTCGCCGAGGTGCACACCGCCGCCAAGGGCCTGATCGCCGCGGGCGTCGAGCCGGGCGACCGGGTCGCCCTGATGTCGCGGACCCGGTACGAGTGGACGCTGCTGGACTTCGCGATCTGGAGCGCGGGCGCGGTCACCGTGCCGGTGTACGAGACCAGTTCACCGGAGCAGGTGCGGTGGATACTCGGCGACTCCGGGGCCACCGCGTGCGTGGTGGAGACCGCCGGGCACGCCGGGGTCGTGGAGTCGGTGCGCGAGGGGCTGCCCGCCCTCAAGCACGTCTGGGGCATCGACGCCGGGGCCGTGGAGGAGCTGGGCCGGCTCGGCCAGGGCGTCACGGACGCGACGGTCGAGGAGCGCGGCTCGGTCGCGAAGGCCGACGACCCGGCGACCATCGTCTACACCTCCGGCACCACCGGCCGCCCCAAGGGCTGTGTGCTCACCCACCGCTCGTTCTTCGCCGAGTGCGGCAATGTCGTGGAGCGGCTGCGCCCGCTGTTCCGCACCGGCGAGTGCAGCGTCCTCCTCTTCCTTCCCCTCGCGCACGTCTTCGGGCGGCTGGTGCAGGTCGCGCCGATGCTGGCGCCGATCAAGCTGGGCTGTCTGCCGGACATCAAGAACCTCACCGACGAACTGGCGTCCTTCCGGCCGACGCTGATCCTGGGCGTCCCCCGGGTCTTCGAGAAGGTGTACAACTCGGCGCGGGCCAAGGCGCAGGCCGACGGCAAGGGCAAGATCTTCGACAAGGCGGCGGACACCGCGATCGCCTACAGCCGGGCCCTGGACACCGCGGCCGGACCGTCGCTGGGCCTGAAGATCAGGCACAAGGTCTTCGACAAGCTGGTCTACAGCAGGCTCCGCGCGGTGCTCGGCGGGCGCGGCGAGTACGCCATCTCCGGCGGCGCCCCGCTGGGCGAGCGGCTCGGCCACTTCTTCCGCGGCATCGGCTTCACCGTCCTGGAGGGCTACGGGCTGACCGAGTCCTGCGCGGCCACCGCGTTCAATCCCTGGGACCGGCAGAAGATCGGCACGGTCGGGCAGCCGCTGCCGGGCTCGGTGATCCGGATCGCCGACGACGGGGAGGTGCTGCTGCACGGGGAGCACCTGTTCAAGGAGTACTGGAACAACCCGGGCGCCACCGAGGAGGCGCTGGCCGACGGCTGGTTCCACACCGGCGACATCGGCACCCTCGACGAGGACGGGTATCTGCGGATCACCGGCCGCAAGAAGGAGATCCTGGTGACCGCGGGCGGCAAGAACGTCGCGCCGGCGGTGATCGAGGACCGGATCCGGGCGCACGCGCTGGTCGCGGAGTGCATGGTGGTCGGGGACGGACGGCCGTTCGTGGGCGCGCTGATCACTCTCGACGAGGAGTTCCTGGAGCGGTGGTGCGCGGAGCACGGGAAGCCGGCCGGGACGACGGTGGAGTCCCTGCGGGACGATGCCGGACTGCTGGCGGAGATCCAGTCGGCGGTGGACGACGGGAACGCGGCGGTGTCGAAGGCGGAGTCGGTGCGGAAGTTCCGGGTGCTCGGGGGGCAGTTCACGGAGGAGTCGGGGCATTTGACTCCGTCGTTGAAGCTGAAGCGGAATGTTGTCGCGCGGGACTATGCCGGGGAGATCGAGGCGATTTACGCGAAGTAGGGGTAGATCGTCGGCTTTCCGTTGTGTGTGGTTGCTCGCGCCCACGCGGCGGAGCCGCATATGACACAGCCCCGCGCCCCTGGTCGGCTACAGCAACGTTCTCAGCTGCTCCGCCAGCAGGTCCCAGCGCCACCTCTCCTCCACCCACTGTCTGCCCCGTTCGCCCATCCTGCGGCGCAGTTCGGGGTCGGCGAGGAGGGTGGTGACGCGGTCGGCGGTCTCCGCCGTCGACGTACCCCGTACGACCCAGCCCGTCTCGCCGTCCAGGACCGCGTCCGGCGCGCCGCCGGAGTCGCCGGCGACGACCGGCAGGCCCGTCGCGGACGCCTCCAGGTAGACGATGCCGAGGCCCTCGACGTCCAGGCCGCCGCGCCGGGTCCGGCAGGGCATGGCGAAGACGTCGCCGGCGCCGTAGTGGGCGGGCAGCTCGGACCAGGGGACGGAGCCGGTGAAGCGGACCGCCGCGGCGACGCCGGTCTCCTCCGCCAGGCGGCGCAGGTCCCGCTCGTAGGGGCCGCCGCCGACGATCAGCAGTACGGCGTCGGGCTCGGCGGCCAGGATGCGCGGCAGCGCCTTGATCAGGGTGTCCTGGCCCTTGCGCGGGACCAGCCGGGAGACGCAGACCACGACCGGGCGGTCGGTCAGGCCGAGCCGGGCGCGGACCGCGTCCCCGCCGCTGCCGGGGTGGAAGGTCTTCTCGTCGACGCCGGGCGGGAGCTGGACCATGCGGGCGGCGGCGGCCGGGGTCAGCGCGGCCGCGACGCGGGAGCGGGTGTACTCCCCGAGGTAGGTGAGGGTGTCCGTCGCCTCGCCGATCCGGCGCAGCAGTTGGCGGGCCGCCGGGAGCTGGGCCCAGCCGGCCTCGTGCCCGTGGGTGGTGGCGACGATCCGTTCGGCGCCGGCCCTGCGCAGGGCCGGGGCCATCAGTCCGAGCGGTGCCGCCGCTCCGAACCACACCGACGTGCAGCCGTGCTCCCGCAGCAGTCCGACCGCCCGCCGGGTCGCCCCCGGCGTCGGCAGCAGCATCGTCGTACGGTCCCGTACGACGGTGAAGGGCTGCTCGGCGTCGAAGGCGGCGGTCGCCTCCATGCCCTCGCGGCCGCGCTTCCAGGTGGAGGCGTAGACGACGATCCGCTCCGGGTCCAGGCGCAGGGCCATGTTGTGCAGGAACGCCTGGATGCCGCCGGGGCGGGGCGGGAAGTCGTTCGTCACGATCAAGGTCTTGTGCATCGCCCGAGACCCTACCGAAGCCCCCGTTCACAGCAGCCTCCGGTGGTACGTGTGGCAGGCACACAGCAGTTCGGGACATCATGAAAACGTCGGACGGCACCGAACGGGCGGGCAGGGAATTCGTGGAGACGACGAGCGCCGGGCGGTCCCTGGCATGGCTTCCGGTGGCCTGGTGCGCGACCCGGCTGGTGCTGCTGCTGTGGGTGCTGAAGGTGTGGGTCTTCCCCGGCCCGGACGTCACCAGCGACGTGTCGGTGATCTACCAGGGCTGGTCCGACGTGCTGCGTACCGGAACGTTTCCGCTGGACGACGTCACCTGGCAGTACCCGCCCGCGGCGGCGGTGGCGATCCTCTCCCCCGCCCTGCTGCCCTTCCTGGACTACGCGACGGCGTTCTTCGTGCTGGTCTGCGTGGCCGACCTGGCGGTGCTCGGCGTGCTGCTGCGGATGGGGCTGCGACCGGGCGGCACGCTGCGCGGGCCCTGGGTGTGGGTGGCGGGCGTACCGCTGCTCGGTCCGACGGTGTACGCGCGCTACGACCTGATGGTCACCGCGGTCGCGGTGGCCGCGCTGGCCGCCGCCGCCCGGCACCCCCGGGTGGCGGGGGCGCTGGCGGCACTGGGCGCGCTGCTGAAGGTGTGGCCGGCGCTGGTGCTGCTCGGCATCCGGCGGCGGTCCTCCTGGGTCGCCGCGGTGCTCACCGGCGTGGTGCTGGCGGGGACGTTCGCGCTGGCCATGCCGGGGGCGTTCGCGTTCCTCACCTTCCAGCGGGATCGCGGCACCGAGGTGGAGTCGCTGGGCGCGCTGGTCTTCCACGTCGCCCGGAGCCACGGCTGGGACGGGCAGGTGCTGCTCAACTACGGCAGCGTGGAGTTCCTCGGCCCGTGGGTGGACTGGGTGAGCACGGCCGCGCTGACGCTGACCGGGATGGCGTTCGGCTGGCTGCTGCTGTGGCGGCTGCGGGCCGCGCGGTTCGCGGCGCACACGGCGGCGGACGCGGCGTTCGTCGCGGTGCTGATGTTCACGGTGACCAGCCGGGTGATCAGTCCCCAGTACCTGGTGTGGCTGATCGGGCTCGGCGCGGTGTGCCTGTGCTTCCGGGCCTCGCGGATGGCGATGCCGGTGGCGCTGGTGCTGGCGGCGAGCGCGGTGACGGTGCTGGAGTTCCCGCTGTGGTTCGCGCACGTGGTGGCCAGTGACCCGCTCGGCGTCACGCTGATGTTCGTCCGCAACGGCCTGCTGGTGGCGGCGACGGTCTGGGCGGCCCGGGTACTGTGGCGCGGGACGGTCCCCCGTCCGGCGCCGGTCCCCGCCTCCCCGCGTCCCACCCACGCGGACGAGACCCCGGTCGCCACCTGACGCCCGGCCAAACCCGCGGCGGCCCGGTACCGCCCGCACCGGTCCCGAACTCCCGCCTTACCCGAACTCCCCCCGCAGATACTCCCCCCACCGCACCGTGAACTCCCCCGGCGTCGTCCCGAGCACCCGTTTCATCGCGTCCTCCACCGCCCCGTCCCGTTCCTCGTGCGCGCCCACCGCGCGGTAGAACGCGTCGAGCCGGTCCTCGCCCCACTCCTCGGCGATGAGGCGGCACGCCATCCAGCCGCCCTCGTACGCCTGGGCCAGTTCCGTCGCGTCGTCGGTGAAGCCGAAGTCGTCGTCGGCGGGGAGGGCGGCGGGCACCCGGCCCGCGGCGACCGCGCGGGACAGTTCGGGGGCGGCCTGGCCGGGGGTGCGGCCGGTGTCGCGGTAGCCGGCCCAGTCGGCGTATCCCTCGGACAGCCACAGCGGGGTCGCGGCGGTGGTGTGGGCCCGGGTGGCGACGTGGGCGGTCTCGTGGGTGAGGACCACCTGCCTGCCGAGCGAGCCGAGCAGTCCGTACGCCTCCGGGTTGACCACGATCCGGTCCGCGGGGGCGGTGGCCGGGGCGCCCGTCTCGCCGGTGGTGACCGCCGCGATGCCGCGGTAGGAGGAGGCCGGCGAGCCGAGCAGCCCGGCCATGTCCGCCAGGGACCCGGGCACGACCACGACGACCCGTCCGGCCCAGGCGCCGTCCCAGGCGGCCGACACGGCCGGCACCGCGTGGTCGGCGAGAGCGGCGTAGCCGCGCAGCGCCCGGTCGGACTGGCCGACGCCGAGGACCAGGCTGTGCGCCCCGCGTACGACGCGCACCGTGCCCTGGTCCCAGGGCTGCTGACCGGACTTCCGCGCGGGCCGGTCGGCGGCGACCCGCCAGGTCCCGGCGGTCCGGTCGAGGCGCACGGTGCGGGCGGCGGTGACCGGGCCGGTGTCGTAGCCGTCGAGGCGGTAGCTCAGTTCGACGGCGGCGGTGGCCGTGTCGCCGGTGCGCCGTACCGTGCCGACCCGGTAGGACCAGTCGGCCAGCGGCAGCGCGCCGGTCCGGTTGAACCCGGTGCGGACGCCGGTCGCCGTGTAGCCGGCCCGGTCCCGGTCCAGGAGCGCCGCCGCCCGCCGGTCCAGTACCCCCTGCACCTCGGCCCGGACGGAGTCGGCCGCGGACCGGCCGCCGCACCCCGCCAGGGCGACCAGCAGCAGGCACAGCAGCACCACCGAGAACCCCGACACCCGCCCGCGACCAGCCACCTTCCCGAGGGTACGGGGCGGCGGGCCGGCCGGGTCAGGGCCGGGTGATCGAGGAGATGGGCATCATGCCGACCGGGTCGTAGCGCACCGGGGCGCCGGGGTGCGGCGCGTGGATGACCTGGCCGCCGCCCGCGTACATCCCGATGTGGCTGGCGTCGCCGCGGTAGGCGACCAGGTCGCCGGGGCGGGCCTGGTCCAGGGAGACCCGCCGCCCGGCGCCGGCCTGCGCCTGCGAGGTGCGCGGCAGGGCGATGCCGGCCTGCGCGTAGGACCACTGGGTCAGGCCCGAGCAGTCGAAGCCGGCGGGCCCGTTGGCGCCCCAGACGTACGGCTTGCCGAGGGCGGACCGCGCGGCGGCCAGGGCGGACGCCGCGCGGCCCGAGGCGGGAGCGGCGCCGGACAGGTCGGGCAGGTCGCCGCGGCCGGAGCGGGAGGCCCGGTCGGCCTCGCGTTCGGCGTCGGTGCGGGAGTTGAGCAGCCGCCGGGCCGCGGCGAGCTTGCGCTCCACGGTCCGTTTGTGGGCGGCGACGGCCGCGCGGCTGCGGTCCAGCTTCGCCAGGGTCCGGCCGGCCTCGGCGCGGTCCTGGGCGAGATGGCGCATGGCGCCCTGCAGCCGCCGCAGTTCGCCCGCCTGGTGGGCGCCGATCCGGTCGAGGGCGGCGGCCTTGTCGAGGTAGTCGTCCGGGTCGGCGGAGAGCAGCAGGGCGACGGTCGGGTCGAGGCCGCCGGTGCGGTACTGGGCGCCGGCCAGTGAACCGAGCGCGTCCCGCATGGTGTTGATGCGCTGCTGCTGCCGGGCGATCCGGTCCTGGACGGCGGTGACCTGCGCGCGCAGGGCGTCGGTGCGCTCGTCGGCCTCGTTGTAGGCCTCGGTCGCCTGCTCGGCCTGTTCGTGCAGGCGGTCCACCTCGGCACGGGTGTCGTCGTGCGGTGCGGCGGCGGCCGGTACGGCGGCGCCCAGGACGGCTGCGGCGGCGGACAGCAGGCCGGCCACGGCGGCGGCGCCCCGGTCGAACCCGGTTGGTGCAAGGCGGCGATGGGACCCCACGGGAAGCCGCACTCCTTCCGCTGGCGGACGGGAAACGCGGCAGACAGTAGCCCCGTGGCGGGGCGGTCACCAACGACCTCGGCACCCGCGCGGCCCGACGCCCCGCCGCTGACGCAGGTCAGCGGCGGGGCGCGGGGTCACAACGGGTGAACATGATT
The DNA here is from genome assembly GCF_052216785.1 of Streptomyces sp. JW3. Classification (NCBI taxonomy): domain Bacteria; kingdom Bacillati; phylum Actinomycetota; class Actinomycetes; order Kitasatosporales; family Streptomycetaceae; genus Streptomyces; species Streptomyces sp. JW3. Next base: position 31,674 of record NZ_JBQOUX010000044.1, read on the forward strand.
CGCCCGTTCGGGCGGCATGTCGGGTTGATCCGGACGGACCCTTGAGATCCTGGGATCAGACGCGGACGCCCCACATGAAGGGGCCGCCGATGGTGCTCATCGACTCGTACCGCACGACGGTGCCGGTGCGCGGGGCGTGCAGCACCTGGCCGTTGCCGGCGTAGAGGCCGACGTGGTGCAGGTCGTTGAAGAAGAAGACCAGGTCGCCGACCTGGAGGTCGCTCTGGCTGGTGATGCGGGTGCCGATCTGTGACTGGGCCTCGGAGGTCCGGGGTATGGAGACGCCGGCCTGGGCGTAGGCCCAGGAGGTCAGGCCGGAGCAGTCGAAGGAGGACGGGCCGGTGGCACCGTAGACGTAGGGGGTGCCGATCACGCTCTGGGCGGCGGAGAAGGCGGCGCCGGCCCGGCCGGAGGCGGAGGCGGTGGAGGTGAGGACCTCGCGCTCGCTACTGCGGGTGGAGCGCTCCTGCTCGTCCTGGAGGGCCTGCTTCTCGGCGGCGGTGAGGCTGTTGAGCAGCTTCTGCGCGGTGGCGAGCTTGCTCTGGACCTCTTCCTTCTTGTTCTTCAGCTCGGTGCGGGTCGAGGAGAGGTCCTTGAGCTTCTCGGCGGCCTCGTCCTTCTGCTGGGCGAGGTCGCGCTGCTTCTCCTGGATCTCCTTGAGGGAGTCCACCTGCTGGGCGCTCAACTGGTCCAGGGTGGACGCCTTGTCGAGGTAGTCGTCCGGGTCCGCGGAGAGGAACAGCTGCACGGAGGGATCGATGCCGCCGGAGCGGTACTGGGCGCTGGCCATCGAACCGAGGCCGTCGCGCAGCTCGTTGAGCTCCTCCTGGCCGCGGGCGACGTTGTCCTGGATGGTGGAGATCTCCTTCTGGAGCTTCTCCTGCTTCTCCTTGGCCCCGTTGTACTTCTCGGTGGCCTGCTCCGCCTCTTCGTAGAGCTTGTCGACCTTGGACTGGACCTCGTCCTTGCTCTGCTTCTCGCTGGGAGCGGCGTTGGCTGCCTGCGAGCTGAGCACGACAGCGGCGGCGGCCGCGGTGGTGAGCACGGTGACGCGCGCGCGGCTGGGCTGCTTGGGTCGACGGTGGGACGCCACGGGAGGCGAACTCCTTCGTGTGAGTGATCACCCGTTCTAGGGTTCGAAGCGAGACCCTAGTGACCCATCCGTGATCAGTTCAAATCCTTCACGGGAAAAACCCGCTCACCGACTGCATCTTTTACCTCGGACTCACCAGCGGTGACGCCAGGTTGACCCTGTGTCAACCAACGGGTCAGGAAAGCCGCTTCAGCAGCATCGCCGAGGCCACCGGCCGGGCACCCGCGCGGGCCACCCCGTCGGCGACCTCGCGGTCGGTGGAGGCGACGATGACCGGCCGGCCCGGCGGCTCGGCCCGCACCAGCTGCCGGATCAGCTCGTCGGCGGTGACGCCGGGCTTGGAGAACAGCACCCGGACCCCGCGCGGCGGCGCGAGCAGCACCGGCGCGGCCAGCTCGGCCCCGTCGAAGACGCAGGTCACCTCGGCGCCGGTCTGCGCGGCGAGCTGGGAGAGCTGGCCGAGCAGCCGCAGCCGCTGCTTCTCCAGGGGCATCTGCGGATAGCCGGTCTTGGTGACGTTGTAGCCGTCGACGACCAGATGGGCCTGGGGCAGCGCGAGCAACTGGTCCAGGACCGCCGGGTCGTGCTCGGACAGCGCGCGGGCCGCGATGTCCTTCGGGGTCATCCGGCCGGGCTCCACGGCCTCCACGGTCTCGGCGGGGCGCACCGAGACCGGCGGCAGCGCCAGTTCCCGGCGCAGCCCCTGGGTGGCGTCCAGCAGGGTGTCCAGGAGCAGCCGTACCCGCATGTCCTCGACGCTGCGGCCCTCGCGGGCGGCCTTGCGGGTGGCCTCAAGGGCGGCCTCCGCCTCACCGAGCCGGGCCTTGAGCCGCCGGGTCTCGCTCTCGGCGGCGGACACCCGGGTCTGCCCCTCGGTGCGTACGGCGTCCAGCTCGGCGCGGATCTTGCGGACCGCCGCCTCGCCGCGCTTGACGTCGCTGAGCGCGCCGCGCAGCTTGCGGTGCAGCGACTCCGCCTCCTTCTTCGCGGCGTCCAGCTCGCCGCGCAGCCGCTCGGTCTCGCCCCGGCCGTGCTCCCGGGCCCGCTCCAGCTCGGCACGGAGCCGGTCCAGCTCGGCGCGGGTCTCCTCGTCGGCGCGTTCGGCGTCGGCCCGCTGGGCCTCCTCGCCGGCCGCGGCCACCAGCTTCACCCAGCCGGCCGGGCGCAGTACGTAGGCCGCGGCCGCCACGTCCAGCGGGTCCGCGGCCGGGGGCGGCGCACCGGAGTCGAGGGCGCCGGTCAGCTCCGGCTGGGTCTCCCTGAGCTTCTCGCCGATGCGCTGGCGGAACAGCGCGTCCGTCTCCAGCGCGGCGGCCATCGCGTTGCCCGCGAACTTGGCCCGCCGGCTCGGCGTGAACCGGGCGTACTGGCGCAGCTGCGCGGGCAGTTCCGTGAGGGTCAGCCCGCCGAAGCCGTCCGCGGCGATCTGCACCACCTTGCGGCGCACCCCGTCGGGCAGCGGACGGTCGAGCACCTCAGCGGCGCCGTCGCCCGGCCCCCCGCCGTGTGTCTCCGCCATCCGTCACCCCAATGCCTGTGCGGGGCCCGCTCCCTCAGGAGCCGGCACCCGGCCTGTCCACGAGCTCCACCTGGTCCACGGCGTTGCACCAGCGGCACCGCACCGACTCGATGGTCTCACTGAGCACCTCGCGCTCCTCGACCGTCGGCTCGCCGGCCAGATCGAGGTGGACGTACTCCACGACCTTCGAGGCGCGGGTCACGTCGAAGCGGGTGAGGTTGCCGCAGAGGGTGCAGCGCCACCGCGTCGTGCCGGTCGGCAGGGGAACCGTCATCGTGGCTGTTCGCTCTCTTCCAGTGTCGCGCGACGCACCGGCCTCCCCGGTACGTGTGGCTCGTAACCCTACGGCCTGGCGGGTACCGGCCGCCCGTCCGTCCACGGCGGCGAGGCGGCCTGTCCGACTGTGCCCCGTTACGTCATGCTCTGTACCCATGATCCGCAACTGGAGCCCGGCCGGCGGCCGGCTGCTGCGCGCGCTGCGGACGGCTGGATCCCGCCGTCCCGCGGTCCGGGGCGCGGCGCCCGTGACCCACGGCCTGATCGTGCTGTGCTGTCTGCTGTTCCTGATCTCCCCGGCGGCGGGACTCGACCCGTCGCACGGCTCCGGCGACGGGCTGCTCGCCGCGCAGCGCGCCTACTTCCACCGCTGGGGCGTGATCCCGGCGGACCTGTTCGACGGGTCGCCGCGGGCCCTGCTGACCCCGGCCACGGCCCTGTTCGTGCACGGCAGCTGGGTGCATCTGCTCGGCAACATGCTGTTCCTCTATGTCTTCGGGGTGCTGACCGAGGAGCGGATGGGCCACGTCCGGTTCCTGCTGTTCTTCCTCGGCTGCGGCTATCTGGCCCTGCTCGGGTACGCGATCGCCAACGACGCCTCCCGGCAGTCCCTGGTCGGCGCCTCCGGGGCGATCTCGGCGGTGCTCGGCGCGTTCCTGTACCTGTTCCCCCGGGCGCGGGTGACCAGTCTTCTGCCGTTCCTGTTGTTCATGCCGCTGCGCTTCCCGGCCTGGCTGGTACTGCCCTTCTGGGCGGCCCTCCAGTGGCTGTCGGCGTGGCGGGCCGGGGACGGCCCGGGGGTGGCGTACCTGGCCCACCTGGTCGGCTTCGGTCTGGGCTTTCTGTACGCGTGGGTGCGTTTCGGGCGGCGGGCTAGAGTGAAGACCGCCCCAGCGCCCGCCTCCGAGGGAGAGAACCAGCCGTGATCACCGCGATCGTCCTCATCAAGACCAGCGTGGACCGGATCCCCGAGATCGCCGAGCGGATCGCCGCGCTGGAAGGCGTCAGCGAGGTCTTCTCGGTCACCGGCACCTACGACCTGATCGCGATGGTGCGGGTGCGCGAGCACGAGGACCTGGCGGAGGTCATCCCGGGCCGGATCAGCAAGATCCCCGGGGTGGAGGGCACCGACACGCACGTGGCGTTCCGTACGTACTCGCAGCACGACCTGGAGGCGGCGTTCGCCATCGGGCTGGAGAACTGAGGCCGCCGGGTCCTGGATGAAGGGTTCCTCATCCGCGGCTCATCCAGGCCGCCGGGTGCCGGGCGCAGCATCGGGCGCATGGTCTTCTCCCGCCGGATGGCCGCGCTCGCGGCCGTCGTCCTGATCCCGCTCGGCATCGCCGCGACCAGCTTCGCGCTCACCGACAGCCCCGCGCGGCCCGAGGTGCCGGCCGGGGTGGAGCTGGAGAGCGGCTCCCCGGCACCGGCCCGCACGTCCGCTCCGGCGTCCGCTCCGGCGTCCACCCCGCCGTCGACGCCCGACCCGACGCCCAGCGACCAGGTGGTGTCCCGGCCTCCCGTGACCGACCGCCCCCCGGACGACGACGATGACGACGAGCCCGGCCGCGGTGCCGACGACGGAAGCGAGGACGCCGACGACGGCGTCGGCGCCGGTGACGACGGCTGACCGGGAGCGCCGGCGGATCTCCGCCCGGGTCCGCATCCTGCTCTGGCTGCTGCTGGTGATGGCGGTGGCGCTCGCCTCGGTGGCCGCGACCACCCGGTCGATCCTGCTGCGCGACACCGGGCAGCGGATCAACAACCTGCTGGCCCAGGAGGCCGGGGAGTTCGCCAACTTCGAGGAACAGGGCATCGATCCGGCCACCGGCCGCCCCTTCACCGAACCGGACCGGCTGCTGCGGGTCTTCCTGCAACGCCAGTACGCCGACCTCGACGAGGAACTGGTCGGCCTGGTCGGCACCCCGGGCGCCGCCCCCGCCCAGATCATCCAGCAGCGCGACATCCCGGTCGCCCGGCCGCTGCACCGGGACGCCGCCGCCCGCCGCCGCATCTTCGCCGCCCCGCACCCCACCGGCACCCTGCACCGCCCGGAGGGCAAGATCCACTGGGCCAAGGTCACCGTGGCCCGGTACGGCGGCGAACCGGCCGCCGCGTTCGTGGTCGCCTTCCACCCCGGCCGGGAGCAGGCCCGCGCCGACGAGGTGTTCCGGGTGCTGCTCGCCATCTCCGGGGTGGCCCTGCTGATGACCACCGGCATCGCCTGGGTGGTGGCCGGCCGCATCCTCAAACCCGTCCGCCTGGTGCGGGCCACCGCCGCCCAGCTCACCGAGCAGGACCTGACCCGCCGTATCCCGGTGCACGGCCACGACGACGTGGCCGCCCTCGCCGAGACGTTCAACGCGATGCTGGACCGCCTTGAGCGGGCCTTCGCCGCGCAGCGGGAGTTCGTCGACGACGCCGGGCACGAGCTGCGCACCCCGATCACCATCGTCCGCGGCCATCTGGAGCTGATGGGCGACGAGCCGGCCGAACGCGAGGAGACCCTACGCCTGGTCACCGACGAACTGGACCGGATGAGCCGGATCGTGGAGGACCTGCTGCTGCTCGCCAAGGCCGAACGCCCCGACTTCGTCACCCCTGAGCCGGTCCAGCTCGCCGAACTCACCGCCGACGTCTACGTCAAGGCCCGCACCCTCGGCGAGCGGGACTGGGTGCTGGCCGAAGTCGCCGAGGGGGAGGCCCCGCTGGACCCGCAGCGGATCACCCAGGCCATGGTCCAGCTCGCGCAGAACGCCGTGCAGCACACCGCCCCCGGCCAGACCGTGCGGGTCGGCTCCCGGGTCCGGCACGGACAGCTGGAGCTGTACGTCGCCGACTCCGGCACCGGCGTGCGGCCCGAGGACGCCGACGTCATCTTCGAACGGTTCCGGCGCGGCACCGCCCGGCGCGGCGCGCGCGGCTCGGGCGCCGGGCTCGGCCTGTCGATCGTCAAGGCGATCGCGGAGGGCCACGGCGGCCGGGTCCGGCTGTCCGCCACCGAGGGCGGCGGCGCCACCTTCGTCCTCACCCTGGGCACGCTCACCACTCTGGAAGAGGCACACCCTTGAACCGCATCCTCATCGTCGAGGACGAGGAACGCATCGCCTCCTTCGTCCGCAAGGGCCTGCGCGCCAACGGCTTCACCACCACCGTGGCGGCCGACGGCGAGGCGGGCTACGACTACGCCCTGACCGGCGGCTTCGACCTGGTCGTCCTGGACATCGGGCTGCCCGGCCGGGACGGCTTCACCGTGCTGCGCGAACTGCGCGAGGCCCGGGTGACCACCCCGGTGATCGTGCTCACCGCGCGGGACTCGGTCCGGGACACGGTGGCCGGCCTGGAGGGCGGCGCCGACGACTGGATGACCAAGCCGTTCCGCTTCGAGGAACTCCTCGCCCGCATCCGGCTCCGGCTGCGTACGGCGGCCCGGGCGCCGGAGGTGACGGTGCTGCGGTCCGGCTCGCTCGGCCTGGACCTGCGCACCCGGCGGGCCCGGTCCGGGGACCGGACGGTCGATCTGACGGCCCGTGAGTTCGTGCTCCTGGAGCTGTTCCTGCGGCACCCGGGGCAGGTGCTGTCCCGCGAGCAGATCCTCTCCCACGTCTGGGGCTACGACTTCGACCCCGGCTCCAACATCGTGGACGTCTATGTCCGGGCGCTGCGCAAGAAGCTGGGCGCGCAGGCGGTGGAGACGGTGCGCGGGATGGGGTACCGGCTGCCCTGCCGCGAGGACCGGTGAAGTTTCCTTCATGCGCGGCTCATCGGCGGCTCACCGCGCGGGGGAACGCTCGATGCCGTGACACCGACTCCCCGCCTGCTGGTGGCGCTGTGCGTGGCGCTGTCGCTGTGCGCGCCGCTGGCGATACCCGCCCGCTTCCCCGCCCTGGACGGCGACGCCCGCCTCACCCTCGCCGTGTTCGCGCTGGCCACCTGCGCCTGGATCGGCACCCCGGTCGACGACACGTACATCGCGCTGGGGGCCGGCCTGGCCCTGACCGCCACCGGGGTGATCAGCAGCGACACCCTGTTCGGCACCCTCGGCGATCCGACCGTGTGGCTGCTGATCTGCGCCTTCGTGCTGGCGGCGGCGGTGACCCGGACCGGCCTGGCGGGCCGCGCGGCGGTGTTCCTGGCCGGCGGGGCGCGCACGGTACGGCAGTTGGTCCACCTGACCACGGCCGCGCTGGTCGTCACGGCGTTCGCGGTGCCGGCCACCTCGGGCCGCGCGGCGCTCGCGCTCCCGGTCTTCCTCGTCCTCGCCAAGGCGCTGGCTGACCGGAAACGACTGGTCGTGATGCTGGCGCTGCTGTTCCCGACCGTGATCTTGCTGTCCGCGATGGCGACCCTGATCGGTGCGGGCGCGCATCTGATCACCGTGTCGGTGCTGTGGGAGACGACCGGGGACCGGATCGGCTTCACCGAGTGGCTGCTGCTCGGCCTGCCGCTCGCGGTGGCCTGCGCCCACCTGGCCGCCGAAGCCGTCCTGCTGACCACCACCCGGCGGGCGGACCGCCAGGGCCCGGTACGTGTCACCCCCGAGGAGATCCAGCGGTACGCGCAGTCCCCCGTCACCGGTCCCTGGACCCAGCCGGAGAAGCGCTGCGCCCTGTTGCTGGCCACGGTGGTGGCGCTGTGGTGCAGCGAGCCCCTGCACCGGGTGTCACCGGCGGTCGTCGCCCTGATCGGCGCGGTCGTCGCCGCCTCCCCCGCGCTGGGCACCGTACGCCTGAAGGACGCCCTGCGGACGGTCCCCTGGTCGCTGCTGCTGTTCATGGCGGCGACCATGGCGATGGGCGTGGCGCTGGCCGACTCGGGCGCGGCCAAGTGGCTGGTGTCGGGGCTGCCGGCGGACCTCGGACCGGCCGCCCTGCTGACCGTGGTGGTCGTCGTCAGCACCGCCGCCCACCTGGTGCTCCAGTCCCGGTCGGCGCGGTCCTCGGTGCTGGTCCCGCTGGTGGTCGCGGCGGCCGCGGGAGCGGGCGTCAACCCGGTCGCCGCCGCCCTCGCCTCCACCGCCGCGGCCGGTTTCTGCCACACCCTGCCGGCCTCCGCGAAACCGGTCGCCCTCTTCGCGGACCTGCCCGGCGTGCCCACCTACACCCCGCGCGACCTGCTGCGGCTGTCCGCCGTGCTGGCGCCGCTGACCGCCGCGCTCGTCCTGCTCTTCGCCGCCGCGGTGTGGCCGCTGCTCGGCGTACCCCTGACCCGCTGAGGAGCCCGCCATGCCGCACCCCGTCCTGAACCGTGTCGTCGTCGCCCCGAGCGGCTTCAAGGAGTCGCTGTCCGCGCCGGCCGCCGCCGACGCCATCGCGGCCGGGGTCCGCCGGGTGCTGCCGGCCGCGGAGATCGACCGGGTGCCGCTGGTGGACGGCGGCGAGGGCACCGCCGTCGCGCTGGCCGCGGCGACCGGCGGCCGGCTGGTGGCGCTGGCCGCGACCGGCCCGCTCGGCGAACGGATCGGCACCCACTTCGCGCTGCTCGGCACGCGGCGCACGGCGGTGGTGGAGATGGCCGCGGTCGCCGGTCTCTCACTGGTCCCGCGGGCCCTGCGCGACCCCGGCGCCACCACCACCTACGGCGTCGGCGAGCTGATCCGCGCCGCGCTGGACACCGGGGTGCGCCGGGTCCTGGTCGGCTGCGGCGACTCGGGCACCTCGGACGGGGGCGCGGGCGCCCTCCAGGCGCTCGGCGCCCGGCTGCTGGACGCGGACGGCTTCGAACTGCCGCCCGGCGGCCGGGAGCTGACCCGGCTGGCCCGGATCGACCCGTCCGGCCTCGACCCCCGGCTGATGGACACCGAACTGCTGGTCGCCTGCAACCCGTTCAACGTGCTGTGCGGGGAGCGCGGCGTGGCCCGCGTCTTCGGCCCGCAGAAGGGCGCCACCCCGGCCCAGGCCGAGCACCTCTCGGCCGCCCTGGAGAACTGGGCCCACGTCCTCACCCGCGACCTCGGCGCCCGCGCCCCGGACCTGCGCACCGGCCCCGGCACCGGCGCCTCCGGCGGCCTCGGCGCGGGTCTGGCGGCGCTCGGCGCGCGGCTGCTGCCCCGCTTCGGCGTGTTCCTGGACCAGCTGGACTCCCTGGATCTCGACGCCCGGCTGGCCCGCGCCGACCTGGTGCTGACCGCCGAGGGCGCCCTGGACCACCAGACACCGCGCGGCAAGATCCCGGCCGAGGTGGCCCGCCGCGCCAAGCTGCACGGACGCCCGGTCCTGGCGCTGGCGGGCACCCTCGGCGAGGGCGCGCAGGACGTGCCGGGGGTGGACGCCTGCCACGGCATCCTGCCCGCGCCGATGGCGCTGGCGGAGGCGCTGACCCGGGGCGCGGAACTCCTCACCGACGCCACCGAGCGGGCGCTGCGGATGATCCTGCTGGGCGCCCGGCTACCGGGTCACGCGGCGGCGGCGGAACCAGAGGTGTCCGGCACGCAACGCCCTTCCTCCGTACGGTAGTTCCAGCGGGCCCCGTCCCGCACCAGCTCCGTCACCGCCGTCACGAACCGCGCCACGTGCTCGTCCGGGGTGCCCGCGCCGAAGCTGACCCGGACCGCGTTCAGGGACTTCTCGCCGGGCGCGGCCTCGGGCGCCCCGCACTCGCCCTGGGTCCCCGGGTCGCTGCCGAGCAGGGTGCGCACCAGCGGGTGGGCGCAGAACAGGCCGTCGCGCACCCCGATGCCGTACTCGGCGGAGAGGGCGGCGGCGAAGTGCGAGCTGTTCCAGCCGTCGACGACGAAGGAGAGCACGCCGACGCGCGGGGCGTCGTCGCCGAACAGCGACAGCACCCGCACCTCCGGCACCTCGGCGAGGCCCGCCCGCACCTTCTCGATCAGGTACCGCTCCCGGGCCACCAGTTCGTCGAACCCGGCCTCGGTGAGGGCCTTGCAGGCGGCGGCGATGGCGTAGGCGCCGATCACGTTGGGCGAGCCGGCCTCGTGCCGGGCGGCGTCGTCGTGCCACTCCACGTCCACGCCGCCGTCCGCGCGCCGGGCGACCTTGCGGCTGGCGCCGCCGCCCGCGAGGTACGGCTCGGCCTCGGCCAGCCAGTCGGCGCGGCCGGCCAGCACGCCGGAGCCGAAGGGGGCGTACAGCTTGTGTCCGGAGAAGGCGACCCAGTCGACGTCCAGGTCACGGACGTCGACCGGGTGGTGGGGGGCGAGCTGGGCGGCGTCCAGCACGATCCGGGCGCCGTGCGCGTGCGCGGCGGCGGCCAGTTCGCGCACCGGCCACAGCTCGCCGGTGACGTTGGAGGCGCCGGTGACACAGACCAGGGCCGGGCCGTGCGGCTCGCGGGCGGCGAGGGCCCGCTCCAGGGTCTCGACGGCCTGCGCGGGGGTGCGCGGCGCGTCGAGGTAGGTGACCTCGGCGTGCCGCCAGGGCAGCAGCGAGGCGTGGTGCTCGGTCTCGAAGACGAAGACCCGGCAGCCGGCCGGCAGCGCGGCGGCCAGCAGGTTGAGGGAGTCGGTGGTGGAGCGGGTGAAGACCACCTGGTCGTCGCCCCGGCAGCCGAGGAAGTCGTGCACGGTGCGGCGGGCGTTCTCGAACAGGTCGGTGGAGAGCTGGGAGAGGTATCCGGCGCCCCGGTGCACGCTGCCGTAGTACGGCGCGTAGGCGGCCACGTCGTCCCAGACCCGCTGGAGGGCGGGGGCGCTGGCGGCGTAGTCGAGCGCGGCGTAGGTGACCTCGCCGCCGGTGACCAGCGGCACGGTGATGTCCCGGCCGAGTACGGCCAGCGGGGCGGAGACAGCGGTGGGGACGGACACGTCGGACACACTCCTCGAGACCAGGACCCCTGATCTGCGAGTGAGGGGTCCGCGCTTGCCGTGGACCCTGCTGTCCACGGCCTGGTCTTCACCCGGGGCACCCCGCCACGGACGGAGGGTTGCCGGACAGTCGGCCGGGGCCTCATGACTGTCACTCATGACCTGGTCGAAAACGTAACCGAGGTGATCGTCGTCCCGCAACCCGGGTCCGGGTCGCGGGACGCACGTCACATCCGCCGGTCGCCGCCGGTCAGGCGTTGCTGGCGGCCACCCAGCGCTCCAGCGCCCGCCCGGCCGCGCCCGAGTCGATCGACTCGGCGGCCCGCGCCATGCCGGCCCGGATCTGCTCGGCCAAGGGTCCGGTGCCGGGCTCCAGGGCCACCAGGGCCGCCGCCGAGTTGAGCAGCACCGCGTCCCGCACCGGGCCCGGATCACCCGCCAGCATCCGCCGCGCCACATCCGCGTTGTACGACGCGTCGGCGCCGCGCAGCGCCTGGACCGGCACGATCTCGATGCCGACCGCGCGCGGGTCGAAGACCTCCTCGGTCACCTCGCCGTCCCGGACCACCCACACCCGGGAGGTGGCCGTGGTGGTCAGCTCGTCCAGGCCGTCGTCACCGCGGAAGACCAGCGCGGAGTTGCCGCGCTCGGCGAACACCCCGGCGATGATCGGTGCCATCCGGGCGTCGGCGACGCCGATCGCCTGGGAGCGGACCTTGGCCGGATTGGTCAGCGGGCCCAGGAAGTTGAAGACCGTGCGGATGCCGAGCTGGCCGCGGGCGGCGGCGACATGGCGCAGCGCCGGGTGGAACTTCGCGGCGAAGCAGAAGGTGATGCCGGCCTCCTCGGCGACCTCGGCCACCCGCTTCGGGGTCAGCTGGAGGTTGATGCCGAGCTTCTCCAGGACGTCGGAGGCGCCGGAGGCCGAGGAGGCCGCGCGGTTGCCGTGCTTGACGACCTTCGCCCCGGTGCCGGCGATGACGATCGCCGACATGGTGGAGATGTTGACGGTCTTGGCGCCGTCGCCGCCGGTGCCGACGATGTCGACCGTGTCGCCGGGCACCTCGATCACATGGGCGTGCTCGTACATCGCGCGGACCAGGCCGCCGATCTCGTCCACGGTCTCGCCCTTGGCCCGCAGCGCCACCGCGAACCCGGCGATCTGCGCGTCGGTCGCCTCGCCGCGCATGATCGTGTCCATCGCCCATGCCGTGTCGTCCGCCGCCAGGTCCCGCCCGGCCAGCAGTCCGTTCAGCAGGGCGGGCCAGGAGCGGCCCGCCGCGGTGTCGCCTCCAGCGGGGGTCACAGCGCTCATCAGCCGCTCCTGGGATGTCGTAGAAGAACCGGGGGAGAGTCGGTCCCACCCTATCCAGCCCGGGGGCATGACGAAGGGCCCCGTCCGAACACCGGACGGGGCCCTTCGCCGTGGCGTGGCGACGCTCAGAGATCAGTGATGGCCGTGGCCGCTGGTGATCTCCTTGTACTCCTCGACGGTCGGCTTCGGAATCTGCGACTCCTCACCGTAGTAGGACTTGCTGAGCTTGGCCCGGAGCTTCTGGGTGCTCTTGGGCTTGCGCTCGACACCGTTCTCGTCGACGGCCGGGCCGATCTCGGCCGGCTGGTACTGCTCGTGCGCGGTGAGCGTGTACAGCTGCTCCTGGCTGAGCGGCTCGTGCACCTCGATGAACTCACCGTGCGGCAGCCGCTTGATGATGCCCGACTCGCGGCCGTGCAGCACCTTCTCCTTGTCCCGGCGCTGGAGGCCGAGGCAGATCCGCTTGGTGAGCACGAAGGCGAGCACCGGACCGACGAAGAAGCCGACCCGGACGAACCAGGTGACCGCGTTGATCGACAGATGGAAGTGGGTGGCGAAGATGTCGTTGCCACCACCGACCAGCATGATCATGTACGCCGTGACCCAGGCGACACCGAAGGCGGTACGGGTCGGGGCGTTGCGCGGGCGGTCCAGGATGTGGTGCTCGCGCTTGTCCCCGGTGACCCAGGACTCGATGAACGGGTACATCGCGATCGCCGCGAGGAAGATCCCGAAGACCACCAGCGGGACGAACACGCCCAGGACGAGCGTGTGACCCCAGAAGTTGATCTCCCAGCCGGGCATGGCACGGACCAGACCCTCGGCGAAGCCCATGTACCAGTCGGGCTGGGCGCCGGTCGACACCTGGTCCGGCCGGTACGGGCCGAGCGCCCAGATCGGGTTCACGGAGGCGATGCCGGCCAGGGCCGCGATCACCCCGAAGACCAGGAAGAAGAAGCCGCCGGCCTTGGCCATGTACACCGGCAGCAGCGGCATGCCGACGACGTTCTTGTTGGTCTTGCCGGGACCCGCGAACTGGGTGTGCTTGTGGTAGAAGACCAGGATCAGGTGGCCCACCATCAGCCCGAGCATGATGCCCGGCAGCAGCAGGATGTGGATCGAGTAGAACCGGGCGACGAAGTCGTGCCCCGGGAACTCCCCGCCGAACAGGAACATCGAGATGTACGTACCGACGATCGGCACGGACAGGATCGCGCCCTGGGTGAAGCGGACACCGGTGCCGGAGAGCAGGTCGTCCGGGAGCGAGTAACCGGTGAAACCGGTGAACATGCCGAGGACGAACAGCAGGAAGCCGAACAGCCAGTTGATCTCACGCGGCTTGCGGAACGCGCCGGTGAAGAAGACGCGCATCATGTGCACGAACATGCCGGCGAGGAAGATGATCGCCGCCCAGTGGTGGATCTGCCGGATCAGCAGACCACCGCGCACGTCGAAGCTGATGTCCAGCGTCGACTTGAACGCCTCGCTCATCAGCTGCCCCTGGAGCGGGACGTAGCTGCCGTGGTACTCCACCTCGTTCATCGACGGGTGGAAGAACAGCGTCAGGTACACACCCGTGAGGATGATGATGAGGAAGCTGTACATGCACACTTCGCCCAGCATGAACGACCAGTGGTCGGGGAAGATCTTGCGCATGTTGGCCTTGGCCAGGGAGTAGATCCCCAGCCGGCCGTCGGCCCAGTCGGCGACGCGTTCGCCGGCCGGTGCCTTCCCGCGGGAGCGGGCCGTGGTGCTCTCAGAAGTACTCATCCGCGCTCCCAGAATGCAGGACCGACAGGCTCCTCGAAGTCGCCGAGCGCTTCGAGGTAACCCTCGTCGTTCACGCCGATGCGCAGCTGCGGCAGGGCGTGACCGGCGGGACCGAAGATCACCCGGGCACCGTCGGAGAGGTCGAAGGTGGACTGGTGGCAGGGGCAGAGCACGTGGTGCGTCTGCTGCTCGTAGAGCGAGATCGGGCAGCCGACGTGGGTGCAGATCTTCGAGTAGGCCACGATGCCCTCGTGCGACCACTCGAGCTCGCGCTTGTCCTTGATGTTGTCCGGCTGGAGCCGGACGATCATCAGGGCCGCCTTGGCGATCTCGTCCTGGAACTCCTCGTCGTGCTCCTCCAGGCCCTCGGGCTTGGCGAAGGTGAGGGAGCCCACCGCGACGTCGGAGGGACGCAGCGGCTCGTTGGTGTTCATGTTGACGAGCAGCTTGCCCTTGTTCCACAGCGTGTGGCGCAGCTTGTCCTCGGGCAGCGGGCCGAGGTCGCGCAGCAGCACGACTCCGGACAGCGGCACCAGGGCGACCGCGCCGAACATCGTGTTGCGGATCAGCTTGCGCCGGCCCAGCGCCGATTCCTTGGCGCCCTGCTTGAAGTCGGCGTGCACCTTGGCACGGACCTCGGGGGACGCCGCGATCGGGTGCCGCTCGTCGGCGACCTCCACGTCGGACATCAGGGTGCGGGCCCAGTGGACCGCGCCCGCGCCGATGCAGAACAGCGCCACGCCCAGGGTCAGGCCGAGGGCGAAGTTCAGCGCGTTGATGTGGCCGATCGGGAAGACGTAGATCGACTGGTCGTGGTCGATCGCCACGAACGAGGCGATGAAGCCGATGGTGGCCAGCATGGACAGCGTGAACAGGAAGGCGACGGCGCGCTCGGAGCGCCTCGCGGCCTTCTCGTCGATGTCCTGGACGCGGTGCTCGTGGGGCGGCAGCCCCGGGTCGGCGAACGGGTGCTTCTCGTCCGCGACCTCACCGTGCGGGTGGTCCTGCGCCTTGGGCAGGTTCTCTTCTGGAATGTCTTGGCTACTCATGACTTCTTGGCCTTTGCGGTCCGAGCGGCAACCCACACGGCGACGGCGATGAGGGTACCGAGCCCGAAGATCCAGCCGAAGAGGCCCTCACTGACCGGCCCGAGGCCGCCCAGCGAAAGACCGCCCGGGTCCACGGTCTCGTCCCCGTTGACCGCGTTCAGGTACGCGATGATGTCCTTCTTGTTCTGCTCCGTCAGCGTGGTGTCGGGGAAGGAAGGCATGTTCTGCGGGCCGGTCAGCATGGCCTCGTAGATGTGCTTCGGGTCGACGCCCTCCAGCGACGGGGCGGACTTGCCGTTCGTCAGCGCGCCGCCCTTGCCGGTGAAGTTGTGGCACTGCGCGCAGTTGGTACGGAACAGCTCACCGCCCTTGGCGATGTCCGCGCCGTCGTCGCTGTACTTCTCCTCGGTGGGGATGGACGGACCGGCGCCGAGCGAGGAGATGTAGGCCGCGAGCTGGTCGATCTCGGCCTGCGAGTAGATGTTCTTCTTCTTGGGGACCTGCGCGCCCGGCTGCTGGGCCGGCATGCGCCCGGTGCCCACCTGGAAGTCCACGGCCGCGGCGCCCACGCCGACCAGGCTGGGGCCGTCGGTGGTGCCCTCGCCACCGGTGCCGTGACAGCTGGCGCAGCCGACGGCGTAGAGCTTCTTGCCCTCGTCGATGGCGAGGGACTGGGCCGTCTCATCGGCCTGCGCCTTGTCCGCGGGCGCGAACACGGCGTAGAGCCCCCCGGTGCATGCCAGCGCGAGGAGTAGGACGACGATCGCCGCCAACGGGTGGCGTCGTCGTGCGGAGAGCTTTTTCACGGATTACCCCGGTGTCAGGATCTTCTGCGTCGATGCTTCTGGATGTGTGCGCGGGAGCGGTCCGCGCCTACTTGATCAAATAGATCGTGGCGAAGAGGCCGATCCAGACGACATCGACGAAGTGCCAGTAGTAGGACACGACGATGGCGGCGGTCGCCTGCTCGTGGGTGAACCTCTTGGCCGCGTAGGTACGGCCGAGGACCAGCAGGAAGGCGATCAGACCACCCGTCACGTGCAGGCCGTGGAAGCCGGTGGTCAGGTAGAACACCGAGCCGTACGGGTCGGAGGACAGCGAGAGGCCGTCCTTCTTGACCAGTTCGGTGTACTCGAACACCTGTCCGCCGATGAAGATCGCACCCATGATGAACGTGACGATGAACCACATCCTGAGCTTCTTCACGTCACCGCGCTCGGCGGCGAACACGCCGAGCTGGCAGGTGAGTGAGGAGAGCACCAGGATCGTGGTGTTCGTCGCCGAGAACGGAAGGTTCAGCGCGGACGCCATTTCCTTCCAGTGATCGGGACCCGTCACCGATCGCAGGGTGAAGTACATCGCGAAGAGGGCCGCGAAGAACATCAGCTCGGAACTCAGCCAGATGATGGTTCCGACACTGGTGAGGTTCGGCCGGTTGACCGACGGGTGCGCGTGCCCGGTATCTACTGTCGTTGCTGTCGCCACGACCGACATTATGTCGGTCGCTTATCCCGCCCTCACTCCCGGGGGTGCCGTTCGGAGTGTTCACCCCGTCCGGACTGCCCGGATGGCCCATCGGATGGCCCGTGGAAGCCGTGTTTCGCCCGCTGTTGACGGGGTGTGGGAGGGAGTAGCATCCCGCGCAACGGGACACGACCTTTCGGAGGAAGCATGCAGCCGACCGTCACGGTGCTGGTCTACAGCGACGACTCCACCACGCGGGAGCAGGTACGGCTCGCGACCGGGCGCAGGCCGGCTCCGGACGTGCCGGTCGTGGAGTTCCTGGAGTGCGCGACGCCGGCCGCGGTCCTGACGGAGCTGGACCGGGGCGGGGTCGATGCCTGCGTGCTGGACGGCGAGGCGGTGCCGATGGGGGGCATGGGGGTGTGCCGGCAGATCAAGGACGAGGTGTTCGCCTGTCCGCCGGTGCTGCTGCTCATCGGGCGTCCGCAGGACGCGTGGCTGGCGACCTGGAGCCGGGCGGACGCGGCGGTGACGTTGCCGGTGGAGCCGGTGGAGTTCGCCTCGGCGTTGGCGTCCCTCTTGCGGCAGCGGAAGTTGCAGAGCGCCTGAGAGCTCGGTGGGGGGGCCTGAGGGGCGGCGGGCGCCCCTAGAGGCTTGGGCTGAGGCGGGCTGTGTCCTTCGGTTGGGTGCCTCCCGTCAGGGCGCTGCCCGTCTGCCACTTGTCCCAGTCGAGGTTCCAGTCGCCGAAGCCGTTGCCGAAGGTTTCCATCGTGTCGCCGTAGGAGTTGACGACCTCGACGACGTCGCCCTCGCGGACGTTGTCGAAGAACCACTCGGCGTTGCCGGTGCTCATGCCGGTGCAGCCGTGGCTGACGTTGGCGGAGCCCTGGGAGCCGACCGACCAGGGGGCGGCGTGCACGTACTCGCCGCTCCAGGTCACCCGGGTGGCCCAGTGCACGGGCAGGTCGTACGCCTCCGAGGAGCCCTCGGCGATGCCCACGGTGGTGCTGCGCATCCGGACGAACGGCTCCTTGCCCAGCACCACCTTGACGCCGTTGCGGGTCTCGAAGCCGGGCTTGCCGGTGGTGACCGGGATCTGCTTGATCTCCTCGCCGTTGCGGAAGACCGTCATCGTGTGCGACGAGGCGTCCGTCACCGCGATGACGCGGTCGCCGGTGGTGAGTTTCAGCTCCTTGGCCCGGCCGCCCCACAGCCGGTCGCCGATCTTGATGCCCTCCAGGGTGGAGCGGGCCCGGACGGTGGCGTGGGCGGGCCAGTAGTCCTTGGGGCGGTAGTGCAGTTCCTTGTCGTCCACCCAGTGCCAGGCGCCCTCCACCGCGGGGGTGGACTCCACCCTGAGGGCGCGCTCCACGGTCGTCCGCTGGGCCGGGTCCTTGATGGGCCGGCTCAGCTCGGCCGTGACGGGCTGGCCGACGCCGTAGGTGCCCGCCTGCGGGCCGAAGGCGATGTCCAGCCGCTTCTTGGTGGTCGGCTTGCCCGTGTCGAAGGTGAGGACCTTGCGGCCGGGCGCCCCGTCGGCGTTCTCGGTGCTGACCCGGACCGTGTAGGAGGCGTTGGCGGCCAGCGGTGAGGTGCTGTGCCAGCGGGCCCCGTCGGCGGAGAGTTCGCCGGCCAGGTAGCGGCCGGTGGCGTCCCGGGCCGTGACGTCCGTGATGCGCCCGTCGGAGCCCTCGGCGACGACCTCCAGGGGCTTGTCCGGGTCGGCCTTCTTCCCGGCGTCCTTGGGGCCGTTGAAGGAGATGTTGCCGGCCGCGTCGTAGGGCGCGGCGGCCAGCGGGTCGTCGTCGCCGCCGCCGCACGCGGTGGTGCCCGCCCCCAGGGCGATCACCAGCAGGGTGCAGCCGACGACGGCGGTGCGCCCGCGGGCCTGGAAGTGAACGGAGTGGCTCATGGCCTCAACGTAGGAAGCCTGGGCGGGTGCGGCACGGTGGGTAAGCCGTACGGGTGGCGCGCTGGGCCAAAAGAAGGAGCCCGGACTCTCCTGGCGGAGTGTCCGGGCCCTTCGGGTGGCCGGGTGTGCTACTGGGTGCGGTTCTCACCGCGGTAGTACTCGAAGACCCAGCCGAACAGGCCGATGAGGAGCAGCGGGGCCGAGAAGTACATCAGCCACCAGCCGATCGCCACGCTGGTGAACGCGAACGCGCCACCGATGGCCAGGGAGAGCGGCTGCCAGCTGTGCGGGCTGAAGAACCCGACCTCGCCGGCGTCGTCCGCGACGTCCGCTTCCTTGTCGTCCATGGCGCCCGCGTCGGCCCGCTTGGCCGTGAAGCCGAGGTAGAAGCCGATCATGATGGACAGCCCGAAGGCCAGGAAGAGCGCCGTGGTACCGGCCGGCTCCTTCGACCACACGCCATAGACGATCGCCATGACGAGGATGAAGAAGCTCAGCCAGATGAACATCTTGCCCTGGATCTTCACTTGCCGGCCTCCTTGCCGCCAGCGAGGGCCTTGTCACCGTGGCCGACGTTCTCCAGCTGGTCCAGCGCGGAGATCTCCGGGTGGTGCAGGTCGAAGGCCGGGGATTCGGAGCGGATGCGCGGCAGCGTGAGGAAGTTGTGCCGCGGCGGCGGGCAGGAGGTCGCCCACTCCAGGGAGCGGCCGTAGCCCCACGGGTCGTCCACCTCGACCGGCTTGCCGTACTTGGCGGTCTTCCAGACGTTGTAGAAGAACGGCAGGATCGACATGCCGAGCAGGAACGAGCTGATCGTGGAGACCGTGTTCAGGGCGGTGAACCCGTCGGCCGCCAGGTAGTCGGCGTACCGGCGCGGCATGCCCTCGGCGCCCAGCCAGTGCTGGACCAGGAAGGTGCCGTGGAAGCCGATGAACAGCGTCCAGAAGGTGATCTTGCCGAGCCGCTCGTCCAGCATCTTGCCGGTCCACTTCGGCCACCAGAAGTGGAAGCCGGCGAACATCGCGAAGACGACGGTGCCGAACACCACGTAGTGGAAGTGGGCGACGACGAAGTACGAGTCCGAGACGTGGAAGTCCAGCGGCGGGGCCGCGAGCAGCACACCGGTCAGACCACCGAAGAGGAAGGTGATCAGGAAGCCGGTGGACCACAGCATCGGCGTCTCGAAGGAGAGACTGCCCTTCCACATGGTGCCGAGCCAGTTGAAGAACTTCACCCCGGTCGGGACCGCGATCAGGAAGGTCATGAAGGAGAAGAACGGGAGCAGCACGCCGCCGGTGACGTACATGTGGTGCGCCCAGACCGTCACCGACAGACCGGCGATGGCGATGGTGGCGCCGATCAGGCCCATGTAGCCGAAGATCGGCTTGCGGGAGAAGACCGGGATGATCTCGCTGACGATGCCGAAGAACGGCAACGCGATGATGTACACCTCTGGATGCCCGAAGAACCAGAACAAGTGTTGCCATAGCAAGGCTCCACCGTTGGCCGCGTCGAAGACATGGGCGCCGAACTTTCGGTCCGCCTCCAGGGCGAACAGGGCCGCCGCGAGGACCGGGAAGGCGAGCAGGACCAGCACACCGGTCAGCAGCACGTTCCAGGTGAAGATCGGCATCCGGAACATCGTCATGCCGGGCGCGCGCATGCAGATGATCG
The DNA here is from genome assembly GCF_052216785.1 of Streptomyces sp. JW3. Taxonomy (NCBI): domain Bacteria; kingdom Bacillati; phylum Actinomycetota; class Actinomycetes; order Kitasatosporales; family Streptomycetaceae; genus Streptomyces; species Streptomyces sp. JW3. Next base: position 51,508 of record NZ_JBQOUX010000044.1, read on the forward strand.
TGGTGATGAAGTTGACCGAGCCGAGGATCGTGCCGAAGCCGGAGAAGGCCAGACCCATGATCCACAGGTCACCGCCGATGCCCGGCGAGTGCACCGCGTCGGACAGCGGCGAGTACGCGAACCAGCCGAAGTCGGCCGCGCCCTGCGGGGTGAGGAAGCCGCCCACCGCGATCAGCGAGCCGAACAGGTAGAGCCAGTAGGCGAACATGTTCAGCCGCGGGAACGCCACGTCGGGCGCGCCGATCTGGAGCGGCATGATCCAGTTCGCGAAACCGGAGAACAGCGGCGTCGCGAACATCAGCAGCATGATCGTGCCGTGCATCGTGAACGCCTGGTTGAACTGCTCGTTCGACACGATCTGCAGGCCCGGCCGGGCCAGCTCGGCGCGCATGAGCAGCGCCATGACGCCGCCGATGCAGAAGAACGCGAAGGACGTGGCCAGGTACAGCGTGCCGATCGTCTTGTGGTCGGTGGTGGTCAGCCACTTGACGACGACTTCGCCGCGCCTCTGGCGCCGGACCGGCAGCTCGTCCGCGTAATGGGACCCTGCCGCGGCACCCTGGGGTTCGTTGAGGATGCTCACAGGTTGTTCGTCTCCCGGTTCTTCTCGTGGTCCGTCTGGGCGATGCCAGCCGGGACGTAACCGGTCTGCCCCTTCTTCACGAGGTCCTTCAGGTGCTGCTCGTAGCGCTCCTGGGAGACGACCTTGACGTTGAACAGCATCCGGGAGTGGTCGACGCCGCAGAGCTCGGCGCACTTGCCCAGGAAGGTGCCCTCCTTGTTGGGGGTCACCTCGAAGGCGTTGGTGTGGCCCGGGATGACGTCCTGCTTCATCAGGAACGGCACCACCCAGAAGGAGTGGATGACGTCACGGGAGGTCAGGACGAAGCGGACGCGCTGGCCCTCGGGCAGCCACAGGGTGGGACCGGGGTTGTTCGTCTGCTCGTTCCGGGTGCCCGGGGTGCCGCAGTCGTAGGTGCCGCCCGCGTTGTCGGGGAAGGCATCCTTGTAGCGGTCCGGGATCGCGTCCAGTTCCTTGGCCGTCTTGGCGTCACCGGTGGAACCGTCGACGCTCTCGACGTAGTTGAAGCACCAGCTCCACTGGAAGCCGACCACGTTGATGGTGACGTCGGGCTTCTTGTCGAGCTTGAGCACTTCGGATTCGTCCCGGGCGGTGAAGTAGAACAGCACCGAGACGATGACGAGCGGAACCACGGTGTACAGCGCCTCGATGGGCATGTTGTACCGGGTCTGCGGAGGAACTTCGACCTTGGTGCGGCTGCGCCGGTGGAAGAAAGCACTCCACAGGATCAGGCCCCACACCAGCACGCCGACGGCGAGCGCGGCAGCCCAGGACCCCTGCCACAGGGAGAGGATCCGCGGAGCCTCTTCCGTGGTGGGGGTGGGCATTCCAAGGCGGGGGAAGTCCTCCCAGGTGCAACCGGTGGCGGTCGCCAGGACCAGGCCCGCGGTCAGTGTCTGCGACAGCCTCCGCCGCATCGGGCGTCGCGGCATGGGGGTACCGCCCACGCCCTTCGGGCGATGGGGGAGGTCGGAGCCGTTGGGACTCACGTAGCGCCTTCCCGAGAGTCTCGCCCGCGCGGTCGGCTGCGGCCTTCTCGCTGGTCGGTCGCCGCCCTGCGTCGGGCAGGGGTTTGGATGTTTATGCGGACCAAACCCTAGCCGACGCCCTCCGGGGGTTCGCGGGGAGGGGTGCCTACTGAGGGGGGTGGTTCGCTGGTTTGGCGGGTGCGGGTGGGGTTGTGGCCGATCGCGCAGTTCCCCGCGCCCCTTACCGGCGTTCGGGTGAGCCTGCGTCTAGCGTTGCCGTATGTCCTACTTCGATGCTGCCTCCGCCGCTCCTCTTCATCCTGTGGCGCGTCAGGCTCTGTTGGCCTCTCTCGATGAGGGGTGGGCCGATCCTTCGCGGTTGTACCGGGAAGGGCGGCGGGCGCGGATGCTGCTCGACGCCGCTCGGGAGGCGGCGGCGGAGGCGGTGGGGTGCCGGGTGGACGAGCTGGTGTTCACCTCGTCGGGGACGCGTGCGGTGCGTACGGGTGTGGCGGGAGCGCTGGCCGGTCGGCGACGGGTGGGGCGTCATCTGATCGTGTCAGCGGTCGAACACTCGTCGGTACTGCATGCGGGTGAGGCCCTGGAGGCGGCGGGCGGGACGGTCACCCAGGTGGGCGTGGACCGGACGGGAGCGGTCGATCCGGAGGCGTACGCGGCCGCCCTGCGCGCGGACACCGCGCTGGCCTGTCTCCAGTCGGCCAATCACGAAGTGGGAACCGAGCAGCCGGTGGCCGAGGTGGCGGAGGCGTGCCGGGCGGCCGGGGTGCCGCTGCTGGTGGACGCGGCCCAGTCGCTGGCCTGGGGACCGGTGGCCGGGGGCTGGTCGCTGCTGACGGGGAGTGCGCACAAGTGGGGCGGCCCCGTGGGGGTGGGGCTGCTGGTGGTGCGCAAGGGGGTGCGGTTCGCGCCGGCGGAGGCGGCCGAGACCGAGAACCTCCCGGCGATCGTGGCGGCGGCCGCCTCGCTGCGGGCGGTGCGCGCGGCGGCCGCCCAGGAGGCGGCGCGGCTGCGGGAACTGACGGACCGCGTCCGGGCCCGGGTGCCGCGGCTGGTGCCGGACGTGGAGGTGGTCGGCGATCCGGCGCGCCGGCTGCCCGGCATCGTCACCTTCTCCTGTCTCTATGTCGACGGGGAGACCTTGCTGCACGAGCTGGACCGGGCCGGCTTCTCGGTCTCCTCCGGGTCCTCCTGCACCAGCAGCACGCTGACGCCGAGTCATGTGCTGCGGGCGATGGGGGTGCTCAGCGAGGGCAACGTCCGGGTGTCGCTGCCGTCCGGGGCGGCCGAGGCGGATGTCGAACGGTTCCTTGAGGTGCTGCCGGGGGCGGTGGCGGGGGTGCGGGAGAAGCTGGGGGCGCCCGCGCCGGCCACCTCGACCGAGGGGGACGCCCTGGTGGTGGACGCGCTGGGCAAGCTGTGCCCGATCCCGGTCATCGAACTGGCCAAGGTGATCGGCGACGTCCCGGTGGGCGGCACGGTACGCGTCCTGGCGGACGACGAGGCGGCCCGCCTGGACATCCCGGCGTGGTGCGAGATGCGAAACCAGGAGTACGTGGGCGAGGAGCCGGCGGAGAAGGGAACGGCTTACTTGATCCGCCGGACCAGGTAAGTGACGTCAGGGGCGCGGGGCTGTGTCGACATGCGGCTGCCGCCGCGTGGGCGCGACCAGCCCCCCGCGCCCGGCGGACTCAGCCCAGGTACCCCCGAACCTCCCCCGCCGCCTCGTCCCCGTACGCCTTCGTGAACCGCTCCATGAAGTGCCCCCGCCGCAGCTGGTACTCCTGCGTCCCCACCGTCTCGATGACGAGCGTCGCCAGCATGCAGCCCACCTGCGCGGCCCGCTCAAGCCCCACGCCCCACGCCAGACCGGACAGGAAGCCGGCCCGGAACGCGTCGCCGACGCCCGTGGGGTCGGCCTTGCGCTCCTCGTCGGGGACGCCGACCTCGATGACCGGCTCGCCGGCCCGCTCGATCCGCACGCCCCGCGCGCCCAGCGTGGTGACCCGGTGGCCGACCCGGCCGAGGATCTCCTCGTCGCTCCAGCCGGTCTTGGACTCGATCAGCCCCTTCTCGTACTCGTTGGAGAAGAGGTACGTCGCCCCGTCCAGCAGTATCCGGATCTCGTCGCCGTTCATGCGGGCGATCTGCTGGGAGAAGTCGGCGGCGAACGGGATGCTCCGCGTCCGGCACTCCTCGGTGTGGCGGAGCATCGCCTCCGGGTCGTCGGCGCCGATGGAGACCAGGTCGAGGCCGCCGACTCGGTCCGCGACGGTCTTCAGCTCGATCAGCCGGGCCTCGCTCATCGCACCCGTGTAGAAGGAGCCGATCTGGTTGTGGTCGGCGTCGGTGGTGCAGACGAAGCGCGCGGTGTGCAGGGTCTCGGAGATCCGCACCGAGTCGGTGTCCACGCCGTGCCGCTCCAGCCAGGCGCGGTACTCGTCGAAGTCGGAGCCCGCCGCCCCGACCAGGACCGGGCGGGTGCCGAGCTGGCCCATGCCGAAGGCGATGTTGGCGGCGACCCCGCCCCGGCGTACGTCGAGCTTGTCGACCAGGAAGGAGAGCGAGACCGTGTGCAACTGGTCCGCGACGAGCTGGTCGGCGAAGCGGCCGGGGAAGGTCATGAGGTGGTCGGTGGCGATGGAGCCGGTGACTGCGATGCGCACGGCGTGAACTCTCTCCTGGAGGGAGGTGGGTTGGCAGTTCACGCTACCCGGTCGCCGGGACGCCGTTGCAGCGACCGAAACTACCCGATAGTAGATCTTTCTTCGCGGCTTCGGGCGTGCTTACGGTGCGGTCATGACGAACCCCACCGAAGAGACCGAGGACCTGGCCGCGCTGCGCGGCGACTGCGCCCGGATGGCGCCGCACTGGCCGCCCGCCGAGCGGCTCGCCGTCCGGCCGGTGCCGCCGGCGCTGATCCACGGGGTGTCCGTGCCGCCGGCCTCGGCCCGGCTGCTGGACGCGACGGCGGAGTACGGCGACTGAGCCGTCCGGCCGACCCCCGGGGAACCCGGGGCTCCCCCGTCACGTCCTATCGGCGTCCCGCACGGCGGCCGAAGGAGCGATGCGGTGAACAGCGAGCGACCCGACCACGACGGCACCGGGAGCGAGGGGAACCGGGCGGCGCGGCGCCGGCCCCGGGCGGCGCTGACCGCGTCGGTCGCGGCCGCGGTGCTGCTGGCCGGGGGCGGCGGGGCGTATCTGGCGGCGACCGCGTCGGGTCCGGCCGGCGGCGGCTCCGCGTCGGACCGCGGCACTCCCCCGCCGCTGGTCCTCGACTCCCCCGCCGCCGACAGCGGCACCGGCGGCTACCGGGCCGAGGGGCGGCTGCCGGACGGGCCGGACTCGGCGCCGGTGTACCGGGCGGCGGGGCGGGTCACCGAGGAGGAGGTGGCCCGGCTGGCCGAGGCGCTCGACCTGGCGGGCAAGCCGGTGGTCCGGGGTGCCTCCTGGACGGTCGGGACGGCGGCGGACGGGTCGGGTCCGGTACTGCGGGTGGCGCGCGAGGCGCCGGGAAACTGGACGTTCCAGCGGTCGGTGGCGGCCGGTGACGACTGCGGCCAAAAGGACCCGGTCTGTCCGGCCGAGCCGACGGGCGCCGGTCCGGTGGGCGAGGCGGCCGCGAAGAAGGCGGCGGCGCCGGTGCTGGCGGCGGTCGGGCAGGACGACGCCGCCACGGACGCCGGTCAGGTCATGGGCGCGCGGCGGGTGGTCAACGCCGAGCCGGAGGTCGGGGATCTGCCGACGCACGGCTGGACGACCGGGGTGATCGTGGGCGCGGACGGCACGGTGACCGGTGGCAGCGGGCGGCTGAAGGCGCCGGTGAAGGGGGACACGTATCCCGTGCTGAGCGCGGAACAGACCCTCGCCCGGGTGGCGAAGGCACCGGCGACCCACGGCGACTGCGCCAGTGCCGTACCGCTGGAGGGGCAGGCGGAGTCCTGCGGGGCGACGGCGGCGACGGCGACCGTGACGGGCGCGGTGTTCGGGCTGGCCGCGCAGCCGGTGGCGGGGCGGGCGGCCCTGGTGCCGTCCTGGCTGTTCGAGGTGCGGGCGGCGGACGGTCGTACGGTGCCGTATCCCGCCGTGGACCCGGAGTACCTGACGTCGGCGCAGCCGTCGCCGCGACCGTCCGCCGAGCGGGACGTGAAGGTGACGGGGTACACCGCCGAGGGCACCGAACTGACCGTGCGGTTCACGGGCGGGGTGTGCGCGAAGTACGACGCGGAGGCGGCGGAGGAGTCCGGGCGGGTGACGGTCACCGTCACCGAGCGGTCCGACCCGGAGCAGGTCTGCATCCTGGTCGCCAAGGAGTACGAGCTGACCGTGCGACTGAAGGAGCCGCTGGGCGGGCGGGCCGTGCTGGGCTCGGACGGGAAGCCGGTGCCGCTCGCCAAGGAGGGCGCCCGGCTGCCGGCGCCGACCGGCGGCGGGTGACGCGCGAGGGCGGCGGCACCGGGGTGTCCCCGGTGCCGCCGCCCTCGTCGGTACGGCTCAGCGGCTCAGCTGAAGGAGTCGCCGCAGGCGCAGGAACCGGTCGCGTTCGGGTTGTCGATCGTGAAGCCCTGCTTCTCGATGGTGTCCACGAAGTCGACGGTGGCGCCGCCCAGGTACGGGGCACTCATCCGGTCGGTGACGACCTTGACGCCGCCGAAGTCCTTCACGACGTCGCCGTCGAGGGAACGCTCGTCGAAGAAGAGCTGGTAGCGCAGGCCGGAGCAGCCGCCGGGCTGGACGGCGACCCGCAGCGCCAGGTCGTCCCGGCCTTCCTGGTCGAGCAGGGCCTTGACCTTGCCGGCGGCGGCGTCGGTGAGGACGATGCCGTCGGTGACGGTGGTGGTCTCGTCCGATACGGACATCTACATCTCTCCCGGGTTGTACGGAGACTGCTTGCCGACGGCGTCAACCGCCGAAGCCGCGGATTCATTCCGGGCGGACCCGAGTGATTTCCCCTCGGTTCGTCTCTTCATGCTCGCACACGGCCCCGGGAACGGTCAGGGGCGCGGGCTGTAGGGAACGCAAGATCGTGAGCATGAGTTCCTGCGGGAACGTCGGAATCCGCGCGTGATGAGCACTGTAGTGTCGGCTGATCATGAGCAGAAGCCGTCGCTGGGACATCAATGATGGTTACTGCGAGTAGTGGTGGCTCCGTCGTGGCCAGGGCTCGACGAGGTCAACTCCGTCGCCCCGTGCCCGACCGCCGCCGGACTTCTCTTGCCGAGTTGCAGCCAGTCCCGGGTGGTGCCGGCAGAGGTCAGGCAAGCATCACGATCCCGGCCTCGCCGTCAGCGGTCTGGGCGAGACGATTCAATGGGTTCCGCGCGAGAACATGGCCTCCGTGATGCCGACCTGTGTGGCGATCGTCCGCAACATCCCAGCAGCGTCAACAGCTCTCCTGCGAGCAGCGTCTGCGGCCTGGGCAGCATGACCGCGTCCGTCGGCAGGACATCTTGTTGCGGTGAGGACGCACCGTGAGCTCGGACACACGCCCGATCTCAAGGTGCTCGAATATGCAGGTCAACACCGGTGCTGCGCCCCCGGCTGGCTCTAGGTGGCCGGAGAGGGGTCAGGCGCTCCGCCACGGGTCGCGTCCCGCGAAGTGGTGTAAGCGATCACGCGCCTTGCTGCCCGCTGTCCGGCTCGCGACGATCTTTCCGCC